>NZ_LBMX01000021.1:0-26667 GCF_001010885.1 Clostridium sp. C8
ACCATAAGGGGATTATACTATTGGGAGTTTTTTTCTTGTTTTTGAGTTTATTTTGTTAATTATATAGTATTAATAAAACTATAAATTTAAAGAAATTAATATATTATTGTTGTTCTATAATACTTTAATATTGTATATAAAATAGAAAAATGATAAAATGAGAACAAAAGTTCGTTTACATTTTAAAAATAAAGGTGATAATATGAATAAAGTTAAAATATTACAATCAGGAGATTTACATTTTGATACTCCTTTTAAGGATTTAAATAAAAATATATCATTAATAAGCAAAGAAGAACTCCTAGAAGTATTTAGTAGAATTATTAACATATGCGTACAGAATTCTGTTGATATTTTACTACTAACTGGTGATATATTTGATAATTTAACTGTTGATAAAAAAACTTTAGTTTTTATCAGAAGTGAACTAGAAAGAATATCAAATATAAAAGTATTTATATCTCCAGGAAATCATGATCCATATAATGAAAAATCCTTTTATAAGATGATAGAGTGGCCAAATAATGTTCATATTTTTAAAGGAGCAATGGAAAGTGTAACTCTAGAAGATTTAGGCGTAGTTATATGGGGAGCTGCATTTACCTCTCATCATATTAACAAAAGTATCATGAAGAACATTTATATTGATAAGAAATATATAAATATAATGACTATTCATGGAGATATTTCAAACAATGAAGGTGGGAATGCTTATAATCCAATAACACTAAAAGATATAGAGTCTAGCAATATGGATTATATAGCAATAGGTCATAGACATAATTATAGTGGTATATTAAGAGAAAGAAATACTTGTTATGCTTATGCTGGATGCCCACAAGGAAGAGGTTTTGATGAACTTGGAGATAAAGGAGTAATAATTGGGGAAGTTTTCAAGGGTTCAGTAGATTTGAAATTTTTTAAAACTTCCAAAAGAAATTATCATGTAATAGATGTTGATATAAGTGATTTAGTTAGTTATGAAGAAATAAAAGATAAAATAGTTTCTTCAATAGAGGAAACTGAAAGAAAAAATAATTTGTATAAAATTATTTTAAGGGGAGAAATAGATTCATATATAAAACTAAATGAGGAAATAATTTTTGGAAAAATTAAAGAATATTTCTATTTTGTGAAAGTAGTTGATAAAACAGGAGTAAAGCTAGATTTTGATAAAATATCAAAGGATTATTCAATTAAAGGTGTTTTTGCAAGAAAGTTATTAGAAGAAAATGAATTAGAAGATGAGATTATAAAAATGGCTTTAAAAATAGGTATACAATGTCTGTCTAATGAGGAAGTGAATTTAAATGATTATAAGTAAAATACATATAATTTCTTTTGCAGGATTAAAGAATAAAATATTAGAGTTAGAAGATGGAATAAATATAATATATGGTGAAAATGAAAAAGGGAAAAGTACAATTCAGAACTTCATAAGAATTTGGTTATATGGTATGAATTCGAAAAGAAGTAAGGACATAAAGAATAATGATAGGATAAGGTTTATGCCTATTGATGGTGAAAAAATAAGAGGAGAGCTTTATGTATCGAATAATGATAGAAAATATATAATAAGAAGAAGTTTTGGAACAACTAAGAAAGATGATACCTCAGAGATATTAGATGCAGAAACAGGAGAAATTATTACAAATATCCCAAGTGATGAGCCAGGAAAATATTTTTTAAAAGTAAACTCCTCAACATTTATAAAAACATTATTTATAAGTCAGCTAGGAGTGGCTTTTTCCAAAGATAGAGAAGAAGAGATAATAGATAAAGCTGCAAATTTATTAGGTGATGAAGAGGAAAATATATCAATCCAAAAAGCTTTAGAAAAATTAGATGATATAAAAAAATCAATAACCACTACAAGAAAAAATGGACAATTAGATTTACTTAGAAATAAATATAACCTGCTAATAGAAGAAAGATATGAAGGGTATAATTTATCTAAGAATAATCTTGAAAATGAACAAAAGTTAATAAATTTAAGAGAGAGCGGAAAATCTTTAAGAAAAGAAATAAAAAACTTGGATATATACAAAAAATACATTAAGAAGGTAAAGCTTCAGAAAGAATATGAAGACATAACTGAATATTTAAAGAAAAAAGAAGAGTTAGAAAAGAAGGAAAGATATATAGAAGAAAGTATAGCTTCAAGAAATGGGATAATAGATGAAGTTTTACTAAATGATATAAAAGATGAAAATTCACTATATTTTAGCTTGTTAGATATGAAGATAGATGAGGAAAAAAAATTAGAAAATAGTAAAGTACTTTATCAAAATAAAAGAAATGAATTTGAAGAAATAATTTTTATAGAAAATTTAACTAATGATGAGAAAAATAAATTTATAAAAGCTGTTATGGAAAAAGAAAATTTAGAAGAAAAAATAAGTAATTATGAAAATTTGATAAATGATATAAATTTAATTAAAAAAGAAATAGAGAAAAAACAATCATTAATAGGAAATGCAATAAATTTTAAAGGAAGAAGAGAAGAAATTTCAAGCCTATTAGAAGAATATGAAGATAAATTAAAAGAAATTAAATTCAAATTAGAACATGTTCCTAATGATATCAATATAAAAAACACAGATAATAAAATAAAAAAGAGCTATAAATTAATAAATATATTTTCTATACTTATTGTGATGCTTTTAATATCAATAATATTATTAAAAGGAAATTCGGCTTTATCATTAATTGTATCAATAATACTAGCATTGATATTAGGTGTATTAATGTATATATCTTTTACTATGAAATCTAAAATAAAAAAAGGTAGTGAAATTAATGATAGTGCAGAAGGTGTAAAAAAGCTAGAAGATGAAATAAAAGTAATAGAAAAGGAAATATTTAAATTTACTAAAATTATAGGCTCAACTTCATATGAAGATTTTATTAGGAAATTAAAGCTTTTTGATGAATTTGTATTATATGAAGAAAAGCAAAATATAAAAATATCAGAAAAAGAAAAGCATGTTAATTTACTTAACATACAAAGTGTAAAAGATAATTATAAAAAGAATAAGGAATATATAAGGGATATATTGAATTTAGCTAAAACAAATGATACAAATGAGGTTATGATAATGTTATCCAAATACGATTTAGTAAGTAATGAAATATTATCAATAAAGATAGACATAGAAAAAGAACAAGAGTCAATTAATAAGTTAGAACAAGAGCTTAATATAAGAGAAAAAAGAATAAGGGAAAAGCTAGAATTCATAGGACTAGAAGATATGAATTTGTATAATTTAGAAGAAAAACTATTAGAAATAAAGCAAAAAATAAAACAAAGAGATGATGTATTAAGAAGCTTAGCTAGTATAGAGGAAACCTATAAAGCATTGACTAAGGATAAAGATATTGATGCTATAAAAGAAGAATTAAAAGATATTATAAATGAAAACATAAATTATAGTTATTCCTCAGAAGATGAGATAGATAATCAAGTTACAATAAAATCAAATGAATTAATTGAGGTCGAGAAAAATATAAAAGATGTAGAAAATGATATTAATAATAGGTTTATAGGTAAAAGAGCTATATCTCAAATTGAAGAGGAGATAGAAGAAGTACAAGAAAATATTAATAAATTGGAATTAAGGCTTAAAGCTACTGAACTAGCTATACAAAAAATGAATGAAGCAATAAGAGAAGTTAGAGGTAACTTTGGTAGTATTTTAAATTCAAGTGTTATAGAATACTTCAATAAATTAACAGAAGACAGATATGATAATGTGATGGTTTCAGATTCCTACGAAATGAAAGTTAGAAATGGGGTAGAGGTATTACCGGGAGCTATGCTGAGCAACGGAGCTAATGATCAGTTATATTTATCCCTAAGACTAGCTTTTATAAATATGATATATAAAGATATATCATTTCCAATGATATTAGATGATGCCTTTGTACAATATGACGATAAGAGAACTGAAAGGGCAATAGATATACTTTTAATGTGCAAATTTAAGCAGTTACTGATATTTACATGTCAATTAAGAGAAAGCAATATAGTTAAAAAGAAAAATATAGAAATTAATTATATTTATCTATAGTCTTGACAATAATAGTATATGGAGATAAAATTATATCAGTAAATAATGCAAATCATTTGCAAAAGAGGTGGATGAATGAAGAAAAATTTATTGATTTTAGCTTTAGTAATGGGAATGATATTTTCCTTTTCAGGCTGTACTAACAAAAATAATGAGGACAACTCGCAAAAACTAAGAGTAGGAGTTACTATTAGTCCTTTAAAAGATTTTGCTGAAGCTATAGGTGGAGACAAAGTAGAAGTGTTTTCAATAATACCAGATGGTAGTGATGCACATAGTTTTGATCCAAAACCAAAAGATTTAAATAATTTAATAAACACAAATATGTTCATATACAATGGACTAGGAATGGAAGAATGGATAGATTCTGTTTTAAATACAATTGAAAATAAAGATGTTAAGGTTGTTGAGGCAAGCCAAGGGATTGAAACTATTGAAATTTTAGAAGATGAACATAATGAAGATGAACATGAAGAAGATGATGACCATGAACATAGTGGAAAGGATCCTCATGTATGGCTAAGTTTAGAAAATGCAATAAAAGAAGCTGAGAATATAAAAAATGCATTATCAGAAATAGATTCTGATAATAAAGATTATTATGAAGAAAACTATGAAACTTTAAAGAAAGAATTTATTAGCTTAAAATCTGAATATGAAACTAAATTTAAGGAAATTGATAATAAAGATTTTATCACTGGACATGCAGCCTTTGCTTACTTATGTAGAGATTTTGGATTAACTCAAAAAAGTATAGCAGATGTTTTTGGAGAAGGTGAATTAACTCCTAAAAACTTAGAAGATTTAATAAATTATTGCAAGGAAAATAATGTTAAAGTTGTATTTAGCGAATCTGCAGCAAGTGCAAAGGAATCAGAGACTTTAGCAAAGGAAGTAGGAGCTAAGGTAGAAAAGATATATAGCTTAGAAACAAAAGAAGATAATAAATCATATTTAGAAGGAATGAAATATAATTTAGAGACTATTTATAATTCACTTAAGTAAAAAAGGCCGTAAGGCCTCTTTTATTATTTACGAGGAAATTACCAAAACATTGCCTTGTGAATAATTTTTTATAATTTTCTTACTTCAGTTCTTTTACTTAAGAATTAATGAGAAAGTTTAAAGTTTTATGATAAAATAATGATGAAGGGTGGTATGAAAGTGAACAAGGCATTAAGTTTTTATGAAGAAAAAATATTAAAATATAAAGCTAACATAGAAAAATTAAATTATATTATATCCAAGTTATCTATATTAAGATTACTTATAGTTGGGGTGGCTATAATACTATCGTATTATTTTTACAAAAGAGAAAATATTATATCATTAATTATGTCTTTAATTTTACTTTTCATTATATTTATCATAATAGCCTATTATCACAATATAAAGATAAATGAGAAAAAGGAATATGAAGTTTATATAAATATAAATCGAAAAGGAATATCTAGAATAAAAGGTGAATTTAAGGAAAATGAAGATAAAGGAGAAGAATTTTTAAAAGATGAGCATCCATTTGTTAGCGATTTAGATATATTTGGGAGAAACTCGCTTTTTCAAATGATTAATTCAACTAAAACGAAATTTGGAAGAAGTAAATTGTTTAAAATGTTAACTTTAGAAAGTATTCCAACTAGAGATGAAATATTAAAAAAACAAGATGCAATTAAGGAATTAGGAAGTAAAGTTGAATGGAGACAAAGTCTAGAAGTTAAATCCACACTTAAGAAAAGTGGAACAAAAGATATTGATGAACTTTTAAAATGGGCAAAAAGTAAAAATGAAATAAAACCATTATTTAAAATAATTCCATATTTATTTATAGTAATTACTGTGATGTCAGTAGTATTAGTAATTCTTAATGTATTACCAATAAGTTATTTGATTTTAATGTTTATGATTAATTATTTAGTTGTAAAAATACTTACAAAAGATTTGATACCAATAATAAAATTATTTGATAAGCATAAAAAAGATATAGAAGCATATACAAATTTGTTAATGCTGATAGATAATGAAAACTTTGAGTCTATATTTTTAAAAGATCTAAAGCTTAAGCTAAAAAACAATAGCAAAAGTTGTGTTAAAGAAATGAAGGAACTTAAAAAATTAGTAGATTGGCTAGGGGATAGTTCATCTAATGCATATTATCTGCTATTAAACATAACAATACTTTCAGATATTTTTATCTTAAGAAATTTAGAAGAATGGAGAAAAATAAATGGAGATAAGCTTAAGAAGTGGCTTGACATAATGGGAGAATTTGAGGCACTATCAAGTATAAGTAATCTTTCATTTGATTTTGAAAACTGGAGTTATGCTAAAATAGTCGATGAAGATATAGTAGAAGCAATAGATATAGGCCATCCTATGTTAGGAGAAAGAGCAGTAGTAAATAGTTTTACATTAACATCAAATGAAAAAGTTGCTTTAATTACCGGTTCAAACATGTCTGGGAAAAGTACTTTTTTAAGAACAATAGGATTAAATTTATTACTAAGCTATATAGGAGCTCCAAGTTGCAGTAAAAGTTTTACTTGTGGTATTTTTAGTATATATACTTGCATGAGAACTAAAGATAATTTAGAAGAAAGTATATCATCTTTTTATGCAGAAATATTAAGAATAAAAATATTAATTGAAGCTGCAAAGAAAGGGGAAAAAGTATTTTTCTTATTAGATGAAATATTTAAAGGTACAAATTCAAAAGATAGGCATGAAGGAGCAAAGGTGCTTATAAATCAATTGGTTAATAATAAAGCTTTAGGACTTGTGTCTACACATGATTTAGAATTATGTGATTTAGAAAAAACAAAAATATGGTTAAAAAATTATAATTTTCAAGAATACTACGAAAAAAATAATATAAAATTTGACTATAAACTAAGAATCGGTAAAAGTAAAACCCAAAATGCAGTTCATTTAATGAAGTTAGCTGGGATTGACTTTAGTGATAATTAAATAAGTGGAGCTGTCTTTGCGGCAGCTCTTTATTCTTTTGATTTTCAGGAAATTCTTATATTAAAAATTATAAATTATAGTGAAAATCATTAATAAAAATGGCATAATATACCTATGAATAAAATTTTTGAGAGGTACACTAATGGCATTTATAATAATTGATTTAGAATTTAATAATTTAGAAGGAATACATAAGTATTATTCAAATATATTTGATGAATATCCAAATTTAAAGAATGCAGAATTAGATAACGAAGTAATAGAAATAGGGGCAATAAAGCTAGATAATTATATGAAACCATTAGAAGAGTTTAAGACATATATTAAGCCAGTTGCTATTCCTATATTAAATCCTAAAATATCTGAAATTACTAATATAACAATAGAAGATATAGAAAAAGGAATTTCTTTTAAAGAAGGAATAGAAAGATTAGCTATGATGATAGAAGATGATGATATTATTTGTTCATGGGCAAAAGATGATATTATCGAAATAATAAATAATGCTATGTATCATAATTATGATAATTTAAAGTGGCTTAAAAACTATCTAGATTTACAAGAATACTCAACTAAAATCTTAGCTAAGAAGAAGTCATTAAGTTTAAAAAATGCATTAGAAGAATTGAAGATAAAAATTGACAATAATAAATTACATGATGCTTTAAATGATGCGGTGTACACTTCTTTAGTATTTAAGAGAATATATAATTCAAGAGCAGTTAAGAACTATATTATTAAGGATATTTATAATATGCCAGCAATGGATATAAAAAATTTAGAAGAATATAAATTAGATATAAAAAAGCTTAATGAAAAATGCCCAAAGTGTAATATTAATTTAGATATTGAATATAATTTTACTCCTGTAAAGTGGAGATTTATATCTCTTGGAAAGTGTCCTAAATGCAATAATAAAGTGATGAATGAATTAATAGTTAAAAAGACTTTTAGTGGAGAAGAAGTATACAATGAAATTTCTACCATTATAGATGAAATCGAATATATAAATTATGGATATAAAATTAAAAAAATATATGATAGATTAATAAAGTATTAAATAATTATAAATTTAAAACAATTACATTTCAAATGTGATAAAATATATACGTGATTTAGTTTTAAAATTTAAGTATAGGAGAATGATAAAATATGAATATAGCATTTTTCTTAACACCAAAAAATGAAGTTATATATGAATATTTAGATGCAACAATGAGGCAAGTGATAGAGAGAATGGAACACCATGGATATACGGCTATTCCATTAATAGATAAAGTAGGTAGATATGTAGGAACATTAACAGAAGGAGATTTACTTTGGAAGTTAAAAAGTACTCCAGATTTAAACTTTAGGAATACAGAAAATGTTAAGGTAACTGATATTCCAAGGAAAAGAAAACATAAAAGTGTATCAATAAACTCAAATGTAGAGAGCTTAATTTCTCTTGCAACAAATCAAAATTTTGTACCAGTAGTAGATGATGAAGGCATATTTATTGGTATAATAAAAAGAAGTGATATAATAAATTATTGTTATGGTGAAATGAAAAAGAAAAAGATAGTATAATAGAAAAAGGAAGGGGGATTGGTTATGATAATAGTTATTTCTCCTGCAAAGACTTTAGATTTTGAAAAGAAAGATAATAACTTACCAACGAGTGAACCAAGATTTTTAGCAAAATCAAAGATAATAAATAAGGAACTTAAAAATTATGATAGCTATTCTTTAGAAAAACTTATGAAAATAAGCACAAAATTAGCCACACTAAATAAAGATAGAATTGAAAAATGGACAACTAATTTAGAAACATCAAAACAAGCAATTTTGGCATTTAAGGGTGATGTTTACAGAGGAATGGATGTTGGAAGTCTATCCCATTCAGAACTTTTTTATGCAAATGATCATTTAAGAATTTTATCAGGATTATATGGAATATTAAGACCTTTAGATGGTATTAATGAATATAGATTAGAGATGGGAATAAAATTACCTGTAGATAAATTTAAAAATTTATATGAGTTTTGGGATAATTCTTTGGAAGAAAGTATTCTAGAAGATATAAAAAAACACAAGAATAAAACTATAATTAATTTAGCATCTCAAGAATATTTCAAATCAATTGAAGGATTACTTGAGAGAGAAGATGTTACTGTCATAACACCGACTTTTAAAGAACTTAGAGGAGATAAATATAAAATAATTTCCTTAAACGCTAAAAAAGCAAGGGGAATGATGACTAGATACATTATTCAAAATGAAATAGAAGAAATAGAAGAAATTAAAAAATTTAATTTAGATGGATATGAATTTAATGAAGAAATGTCTAATGAGGAAGAAATAGTATTCACTAGATAAATTGTTTAGATTAAAAAAGAACTTCAAGGAGAAGTTCTTTTTTGCATTTATTTATTAAATATAAACCCTGTAAATGAAAGTAATACAATAATAAATCTTGAAACTAAACTTAGTATGAAAGCCCATCTACTTAAGCCAAGCTGTAGTAGATGGGCTTATCTTTTCAAGAGTCCTAAGGATTTTACCTTAATTATACATTATCCATTCTTAGTTTAAAATTGCGAAGCAATTTATTACGTTTGTTCAAAGGTTTCAACAATTAAATTAAACTCTTCTTCATCTGTTATTTCACCAAAATCATCGTTTGAAATACCAGGATAGTAATAAAGTATAAATTTATCATTAGAATCATAAATGTTTTCTAGTGCTATATATAATCTATTAATATCACAATTTTCTAATGTAGCAAGAACCTTATATTTACTTGCTTTTCCAGTATTGTTATTAGTTAAGTCTAAAATAAAGTTACTGTGAAAACGAACATTTAACTTATTTTTATCGCAACTCTTAATATATGAATTTGATCTACAACCACTACAACTTTCGAAATTACATTCTTTTATACAATTTAAACATGAACATTTAGAACAATTCTGAAATTGATTAAAAGCTTCTAAATTATTTTGCTTATATTTATTTAAATTTGATATCGTATCATCTTTTCTAAAAAAGGAAAACTTCTTATTTTTCGAAGCATATTCTTCATCATTTATCATATCCATATATTCTTTTAATATAGGGAGTTTAGAGTAATACTTTCGCTTTTTTAAAAAACTTTCATCAAGAAAAGGACTTATTTCACTTATTGCATAAGTTATATCAGTATAAACTTTTCCTATATTCTCTTTTTCTTTATTTATAAAATCTATAGTATTTGACATTTATACACCTAATTAATATTCTTATATTTTTCAAGTTCTAAATCAAGATCTACAGTATCCAATGCTTCAAATTCACTATCAAATGTATCAACATCTCTAAGCTCTCCTAATCCTTTAGCTAAAGATTCATGTCTTTGGATTTTTCTTTCTATACTATCAATTTCAATAGAGTTTGATTTAGTTTGAACATTTGCAAGAACTTCATTAACTTTTTGAGATGCTTTAGCATTACTATATCTTGCAGCAGCCTCATCTCTATAATTTCTTGTCTTTTCAATTTCTGCTTCTAGTGCAGCAAGGTTCTTCTTAATAGTGTCAGCTTGTTCTCTTGCAGCTTCATAACTAGATTTTAAGTTAGCAAATTTCTTTTCAGCTTCTATTTTTTTAGCTAAAGCTCTTTTAGCTAAATCCTCATTATTTTTAGATAAAGCTAATTTAACCTTATCTTCGAAATCTTTTATCTCTAATTCAGATGCTTCCATTTTCTTTTTAATTTCATGAGCATTACCTATTATTTGAGCTGAATTTAATTTAGCAGAATTAAGTTGCTTTTCCATATCTCTAACTTTTTGATCTAACAATTCTATTGGATTTTCCATTTCATCTAATGTTGAATTAACTTTCGATTTTAACATATTTGACATTCTTGTGAATATTCCCATAATTGGTATCCTCCTAATATTAATATTTTCTATTTTTTAAATACGATTTTACTACAAAAACTATAACTATGAAGATAATAGCAAGGGTTAGAATAGAGCTTAAAGAGAAAGAAGATCCCCCTCTACTAAAACCTAAATTTCTCATAGCAGATAAGCCATAAGCTATATCTCCAAAAGAAAAACCACCATCATAACTAGTTGTTGTGTCTTTATAATCTTTATCTTGGGTAGTTTTATTTTCATTAGCAGTGTCGGTTGAATTATTTTTATTTTCATCAGTGGTACTAAAGGAACCGGATGAAAAATTCTTTGATGTTCCAGACTTACCTTTATCTACATTGCTAAAGGAACCACTTTTGTAGCCACTAGATGAGCCGGATGTAGATTTTGAATTGGAACTTGAAGTACTTGTCTTACTATTACTACTAGATTTTGAACTATTTGATGAACTACTAGAGCTATTACTAAAAGAGCCGCTTTTAAAAGAATTTGATGATTTAGACACATTGGATTTACCACCACTTGATTTAAAGCTGCTAGAACTAGATTTAGAACTTGACTTAAATCCAGAACTTGATTTAAATCCACCAGAACTTTTAGGTTTAGCAGATACAGTAATTTCACCATGAGTTACATTATCAAATATAGATATTGTATCGATCAGAAAACTAGAAGTTAAAAAAACAAATGTAAAAAATAAGGTTATTATTATTTTTTTGTTATTCTTTTTTATAAGTTTCACCTCCAAGAAAAGATTATGTTTATATATTACAGTAAGAAATATAATTTCTCAAAATGCATTTAAAGTTAAATAATAGGATTTTTGATAGTAAATTAGATAAAAAGTAAAAAATACTCTTTATATCGTAATATTACTGCTATTTTACAATATTAATTAACATTAAAAGAGTTAATAAATATTACTTACCTAATTAAAACTATAATTATATAATATATATAATTATAGCATATTTAATTTATATTATTGCAAAGATATATTTAGGAGTATAAAAATATTTATTGAAGCGTATATACTTGTAATCAATAACATATTATTCTAAAATTAATTTATGATACAAGATTTTTTTAAGGAGTGAAGTACATGACTAACCAAATTTTAGAAGAAACAATGGGGGACTTACTAAAGGACTTTGATGTTAAGAGAATAAGAACTGGAGATATATTAGACGGTGAAGTAATTGATGTAAATGATAAAGAAGTTATGGTAAATATCAATTATGCATTTGATGGAATGATTTTAAAAGAAGATTTAACTAACATGGATAAAGATCCAAGGGAAGTTGTAAGTAAAGGAGATAAAATAAAAGTATATGTTTTATCACCTAATGATGGAGAAGGTTATGTTAAACTTTCAAGAACAAGAGCTTTAGAAATAACAGAAAAGGAAGATATTTTAAACGCATTTAATAATGAAGAAAATATAACTGTATACGTTAAGGAAGAAGTTAAAGGCGGACTAGTTGCTTATTATGGAAACATAAGAATATTTATACCAGCTTCATTGGCATCAAGAGAAAGAATAGAATTAAGTTCATTAGTTGGAAAAGAAATAGAAGTTAGAATTATAGAACTAGATTTTAAAGCTAGAAAGATAGTTGCATCAAAAAGAGTATTAGAAGATGCTGTATATGAAGATAAGAAAAAAGAATTATGGAAATCTGTAAAATCAGGAGAAAAGAGAAGTGGTATAGTTAAGAAAATAATTAAAGCTGGAGCAATAGTAGATATTGGAGGAATAACAGGTTTAATTCATTTAAGTGACTTATCTTGGGGAAGAGTTCATAATGCAGAAGATGTAGTAAGTGTAGGAGATAAAGTAGAAGTATTCATTGGAGAAGTAGATACAAAAAATGAAAGAGTTTCATTAATATTAAAAGATGTAGATAAAGATCCATGGGAAACTAATGCAACAACTTTAAAAGTTGGAGACATTTTAGAAGGAAAAGTAGTTAATTTGCTAAAATTTGGAGCATTTGTAGAACTATTTCCTGGTGTAGAAGGATTAGTTCACATTAATGAAATAACAGAAGAAAACATAGCAAAGCCATCTGATGTACTTAAAGTAGGACAAATAGTTAAAGTCAAAGTTTTAGATGTAGATAAAGTTAACAAGAAGATATCATTAACAATAAAAGATGCAGAAGAAAAATCAAAAGAATATATGAAATACAATGATTCAGATGAAGGAGTTTCATTAGGAGACTTGTTTAAAGGACTTTTTAATTAATAAAAGATATAAATTGCAAATATAAAGGCTACGATAAATAGATATGTTTCATAAGCTAAATATCTACGCAAAGAAGTGCTAGGCTTGGAGAACTACTATGCCAAGAGTTTTGGTTAAACTCGCTGCCCTCAGACAAACCAACAACACTAAGGCATAGTAGTTCTTCCTTCACCAAGTACTTCTAAATTCTCGCTATATGCTTATTTCACCGTCTATTTACCTTCGCCAACTTATATTAAGAATTTAAATTAATAATGAATTAAGTTATTGATAAAAAATAATTGGTGAGGGAAATTAAAAACTTAGTTAAGTGTAGAAGACTATAATTGAGCTTGTTCCCTGTTCCCTGATACCTGTTACTTTTTACCTAAGAAGCTTGCTTCGCAAAATAAATCTATAGTTTACATTTAGTACTTGATACCTGTTCCCTGTTACTTATAAAATGAAAACAACTGTGAACTGTGCCTTGTGAACTATGAACTAGAAATTTTGCTTCGCAAAATATAACAATTGTTATCAGATTTTTTCAATCTTAAGCATATTAGTTCCACCGATTTCAGCACTTGGCATTCCAGCAGCAACTATTATATCATCGCCTTGTTTTGCAAAGGAAAGGTTAGTAGCAACTTTTTTAGCTTCAGATAGTATTTCATCGGTAGTAGTAAATACATCACATTTAGTAGGGAAAATTCCAAAATTAAGATTTAAGCCTCTTCTAACTTCATCATAAGGAGTTATAGCAATAATTGGGCATTTAGGTCTATATTTTGATATAAGCTTAGCTGTTGCACCACTATTAGTAGCAGCAACAACTGCTTTTGCATGTAAGAGGTTTGAACTTCTACAAGCTGAATAACTAATAGCTTCAGAGAAAGAAGTCAATGAAGGTTCTTTTAATCGCTTGTTTAAGTAATTGTAGTCTAAGTTTTCTTCAGTTTCTATTGCTATCTTAGACATGGTTATAGCAGCTTCTATTGGATAATTTCCACTTGCACTTTCTCCACTTAACATAATAGCATCAGTTCCATCAAAGATTGCATTACATATATCGCAAGCCTCAGCTCTTGTAGGAAGAGAATTTCTTATCATAGAGTCAAGCATTTGAGTTGCAGTTATAACTATTTTACCAGCTTCATTACATTTTCTTATTATATTTTTTTGTATGATAGGTACTTTTTCAATAGGAATTTCAACACCCATATCACCTCTAGCAACCATAATTCCATCTGAAGCTTCTATTATAGAATCTATGTTATCTACACCTTCTTGATTTTCTATTTTAGCAATAATTTGGATATATTCACCATTATGTTCCTTTAAAACCTTTCTTACATCATCTATATCAGAAGCTTTTCTTATAAAAGAAGCAGCAACAAAGTCTACTTTATTTTCACATCCAAAAATTAAATCTTCTTTATCCTTTTCGGTTATGGAAGGTAGGTTTATTTTAACATTAGGAACATTAACACCTTTATGGTTTTTAATAGTTCCACCCACTGTAACTATACAATTAATTTCATTTCCTGTTACATTTTCTATTTTGAATCTTAATAAACCATCATCAACTAAAATTTCTCCACCGATTTTGACATCTTTGTATAAGTCAGTATAGGATATAGAACATTTTTCATTATCACCCAGTATTTCATTACCACAAATAAAAGTAAACTTTTGACCTTCAGTTAGAAGAACACCATCATTTACAAAGTTGTGTGTTCTAATCTTTGGACCTTTAATATCTAAAATAATAGCAGTAGGAGATTTTAAATCTTCCCTAACCTTTTTTATAAGATCTATTTTTTGTTTATGAGTTTCGTGAGTGCCATGTGAAAAATTTAATCTAGCTGCACTCATCCCTATTTCTATAAATTTTCTTAGAATTTCTTCGTTATCACTAGCAGGTCCAATTGTAAAAATCATTTTTGTTTTTTGCATAAAAATCACCTCACACTTAAATTAAAAATAGTTAAATATAAAGAATATTTAGAATATTTATAATAAAAAAATAGAATTTAAGTATCATATATACTATGATATACTAAAACTATATATTAATTCTAACATAATTTACTAAGAAGGGAGAAAAAAACATGAATATTTTACAAAATTTAGAACCAAAAAATGTTTTTAAATATTTTGAAGAGATATCACAAATACCAAGAGGATCAGGAAATGAAAAGGCTATAAGTGATTATTTGGTAAGTGTAGCTAAAAAGTTAAATTTAGAAGTAATTCAAGACAATGCATTAAATGTTATTATAAAGAAGCCTGGAACAAAGGGGTATGAAAGTTCTGATACTGTAATACTTCAAGGTCATATGGATATGGTTTGTGAAAAAAATAAAGGAACTAATCATGATTTTGAAAAGGACCCTTTAAAATTAAGAGTAATTGATGATATGGTTTATGCAACAGATACTACTTTAGGATCAGATAATGGAATTGCAGTAGCTTATGCTTTAGCTATATTAGAGTCAACAGATATATCACATCCACCTATTGAAGTTTTAATAACTACAGACGAAGAAACTGGTATGTCAGGAGCAATGGCTATCGCTAAAGAACATGTAACTGGAAAGATATTATTAAATCTAGATAATGAAGAAGAAGGACATCTATTAGTAAGTTGTGCAGGTGGGATAAGAAGTAAGCATGTATTAAATGTAAATTTAGAAGAAGCTGGAGATTACAATAATTTCTTACATATAGCAGTAAGAGGACTAAAGGGCGGCCATTCTGGAATGGAGATCAATAAAGAAAGAGGAAACTCTAATAAAATAATGGGTAGAATTTTAAAATCTTTGTTAACTTTAGATTTTAAATTGGTTTCAATAAATGGTGGATCTAAAAATAATGCTATTCCAAGAGAAGCTGATGCAATAATAGCCTTAAAAAGTGATGATTTAGAGAACGCTAAAGGATTAATAAATGAATGGAATCCAATTTTAATAAATGAATTAAAGACACAAGATCCAGGAATAAATGTTAGTATTTTAGAAAACACCGAAAAGATAGAAAAAGTATTCAGTAAGGAATGTACTGAAAAAGCTGTTAATTTATTATATTTAATACCAAATGGAATAAACACAAACAGCGTAGAAATAAAAGACTTAGTAGAAAGTTCAACAAACTTAGGAGTTGTTACTACCAATGGAACTAAGGTTGAATTTGATAGTGCAATAAGAAGTTCAGTTGCATCTTTAAAGGATGAAATAGTTTTAAGAAGCAAGACTATAGCAGAACTTATTGGAGCAGAATTTGAAACTACTGCAGGATATCCAGAATGGCAATATGATAGTGAATCAAAAGTAAGAGGAATTTGCCAAGATGTGTATAAAAGAATGTATGGAAAAGATGCAAAAATAGTAGCAATACACGCAGGGGTTGAATGTGGATTATTTAATGAAAAATTAGGGAAGCTAGATATGATTAGCTTTGGTCCAAATTTATATGATGTTCATACTCCACAAGAACATATGAGTATAACATCAGTAAAAAATGTTTGGGATTATTTATTAGAAGTACTTAAAGAACTAAAATAGAATTTATTAATAATTAAATAAATATGCAAATAAAAATAGTTATACCATTATTTTATGGTGTAACTATTTTTATTTGCAGCGCAAAGTGTGTACTAGAAAATTGCTTCGGAATTTAAAAAATAATTTTACATAATGAATATTATCAAAAATATTAGAATATATATCTAATATACAAAATGTAATTAAACTAACAATTAATTGTTAATTACCGAAGGGGGGATGATAAAGTGAAGTACACAAAATATCATTACAAAAAGAAAAATGATGGAGCTAAGTTTATAACTTCATTAGTTATGACAACTCTTGCTGCTATAGTTATAGGTTTAATTGGGGCATGGGTAGTGCTAAAGGTTATGCCTATTATAAATAGCAATGGATTGCAACCAGTAATAAACACAAATAACAATACTCAGAATAATAATACACAGAATAATGAACAACAAGTTAAAGAACAAAAATTTTCTTTTATACAATGTGGATATTTTTCCAAAGAAGATAATGCTAAGCAGGTATTAGCTAAGATAGGGAATGATTTTAATTCCTTTATTGCAAAGGATGAGACTGGAAAGTTTAGAGTATTAGCAGGTGTAACAAGTGAAGATAAGTTAGCAGAAGTAACAGAGAAACTAAAATCAAAAGGAGTAGAAAATGCCAAAATAAGTATGGTGTTAAATCAGAATGATGAAGTTCAAGGGCAAATTGCAGCAATAACAGAAGGTTATTTGCAAATAATAAACACTGCAAATGATGAAGAAGTTAAAGAAATAAATACAAAAGATTTTAAGATTTGGACAAAAGAACTAAAAGAAGTTAGTGATGGTAAAGGTGTAGATATATTGAAAGAGTATAAAGCTCATATAGAGGCGTTACCAGAATTAATTACTAGAGAAAATACAGTATCAGAAGTAGAGTATATTTATTCAATATTAAGTAAAGTACAGGAATAAAAAGCAATCATGGATAAAAATTACAAAACTATTAAAAATAAATAAAAATTAAACAAAGAAAGACAAAGCCACTTGTTTGAAGTCTTATATAATGATAAACTATATAAGATATAAGATAGGAATAAATGGCTTTGTCTTTATATCTATTCATTGTTAAATTAAGCATTAAATATTTAGAGTTTAAAACATCACCTTTTGTTAATACTATAAAATATGTATAAAAATAGGATGTGATAGGTTTGAAATATGTTTTAGCGTCAGGCTCAGAAAGACGACAAGAATTATTACATAGAATAATAGATGAATTTGACATAATAATAAGTGACTTTGATGAACATAAGGTTTTATTTGAAAACAATGTAGATAAATATGTGATTACATTAGCCAAGGGAAAGGCTCTTGGTGTTAAAGAGAGCCTAAAAGAAGATGCAATAATAATTGCAGGAGATACTATAGTTGTTTTAGATAATAAAATATTAGGAAAGCCTACCAGTGAAGAAGATGCATATAACATGTTAAAACTACTTAGTGGAAAAACTCATAGAGTTTATTCTGGAATAGTAGTTGTAAATATGTATAATAATAAAATAGAAGAAAAATCTCTTTACACAGAAGTTAAATTTTCAACTTTAAGTGATGATGAGATAAATGATTACATAAGAACTGAAGAACCTTTTGATAAAGCAGGAGCTTATGGAATCCAGGGGTATGGTGGTGTATTTATAGAAGGTATAAATGGATGTTATTACAATGTAGTAGGACTACCATTAAATCTTTTAAATAAAATGCTTAATAAGGTTAAAGAATAATAATTTAGGGTATATTTAATAATAAGAATAGTATTATTTTGAGGAGTAATTACATAGATGAATAATAGTATAAAAGTTATTGATATACCAAAAGAAGAAAGACCGATAGAAAAGCTATTGCTTAATGGACCAGAAGTGTTAAGTAATGCAGAACTTCTTGCTGTGATCTTAAGAACAGGAACAAGAGGCGAAAATGTTATTTCATTAAGTACAAGAATACTTTCTGAATTTGATGGACTTAGTGGTTTATTAGAAACAGATATTAATGAAATTACTAATATAAAAGGAATTAAAAACATAAAAGCAAGCCAAATACTAGCTATGGGTGAGCTCTTTAAAAGAATTAGTTCATTAAATCTTTTAAAGAAAAATATAAATATATCTTCACCAAGCGACATATCAAAGCTTTTAATGAATGAAATGGTTGGTTTAAAGCAAGAAATATTAAAATTGATAATGTTAGATACAAAGAATAATATTATAGGTATTAAAGACGTGTTTAAGGGGAGCCTAAATACATCTATAGTACATCCAAGGGAGATATTTAAAGAAGCTCTTAAAAAAAGTAGTTCAAGTATAATTATTTGTCATAATCATCCATCAGGAGATCCTACACCTAGTAAAGAAGATATTAATATTACTATAAGATTAAAAGAGTGTAGCAAGATAATGGGAATTGATTTACTAGATCACTTAATAATTGGAAAATATAAATTTGTAAGTTTAAAAGAAAAAGGAATAATATAAGCGAAAGGGGAATTCATATGGGATTTTTCAGTAGTAATAAGGATATGGGAATAGATTTAGGAACAGCAAATACGCTTGTTTTTGTTAAGGGGAAAGGTATAGTTTTAAGTGAACCTTCAGTAGTTGCTATAAATAGTGCTACAAGAAGACCTTTAGCAGTAGGTGCTGAAGCTAAGTTAATGATAGGAAGAACACCAGGAAATATAGTAGCTATTAGACCATTAAAAGATGGGGTTATAGCTGACTTTGACATAGCACAAACAATGTTAAAAAAATTAATAGAAAAGGTAACTAGCAAAAGTGCCTTTACTAGTCCAAGAATTATAGTTTGCTATCCATCAGGAGTAACAGAGGTTGAAAGAAGAGCAATAGAAGAAGCAGCTAAATTTGCAGGAGCAAGAGATGTTGTACTAATGGAAGAACCTATGGCGGCAGCAATAGGAGCAGGGCTTCCAGTTGGAGAACCAACAGGAAGTATGATAGTTGATATTGGTGGAGGAACAACAGAAGTTGCTATAATTTCTTTAGGTGGAATAGTAACTAGTAAGTCATTAAGAGTAGCTGGTGATGAATTAGACCAAGCAATAATAGCTTATATAAAGAAAGAATTTAACCTAATGATAGGTGAAAGAACAGCAGAACAAGTTAAAATGGAACTTGGATCAGCATATAAAACAGATGAAGAAGAAATTAACATGGATATCAAGGGAAGAGATATGATTACAGGATTACCAAAGACAGTGGTAGTTACAGATACTCAAATTAGAGATGCATTAAAGGAACCTGTATATGCAATTATAGAATCAATAAAGACAACTCTAGAAAAGACACCACCTGAACTTGCAGCAGATATAATGGAAAAAGGAATAATGTTAGCTGGTGGAGGCGCTCTATTAAGAGGATTGGATATGTTAATTAACCACGAAACAAATATGCCTGTTCATATAGCAGAATCACCTCTTGATTGTGTTGTTTTAGGAGCGGGTAAGGCATTAGATAACTTTGATGAATTAAGCAAAAGTCAAAGAGGTCAATAATGAAGCTTCTAAAGAATAAACTGGCAGTTACTATAATAGTGCTGTCAGTTGCCTTTTTAGGCATAATTATTTATACAATTAATAGTGAACAAAAAAATATTGTTTCAAGTGGTTTTGGTAGTGCTGTTAACCCTCTGCAAAAAGTGGTATATACTATAAATGATAAAATAAAGGGAACTTTAGATTTCTTTTTAAATTTTTCAAAGGTTAAAGAAGAGAATAATGATTTAACTAAAAAAAATATAGAATTAGAAAATAAGATATTAGAGTATGATAAATTAAAGGAAGAAAATGATAGGTTAAGGGAAGTTTTAAACTTTAAAGATTCAAAAAATAATTATGATTATTTAGGATGTGAAATAATAGGCTATAGTGGTGAAAGTTTTTCCAATGGATACATTATAGATAAAGGTGAAAATGATGGACTAAAGAAGGGTATGGTTATTATTTCTAACAAAGGACTTGTTGGACAAATAGCTAGTACAGGCTCCAACTGGGCAATAGTTCAAAGTTTATTAAATGAAAATATAGCAGTTTCTGTAATGATAAATAGTACAAGAGAGACAACTGGAATATTAAAGGGATATATAACTCATAGTAATGATAACTTGACTAAAGTTACTAATTTACCAATAGATTCAGCAATAAAAGAAGGTGATGTAATAGTTACATCAGGACTTGGACAAATTTATCCAAAGGAAGTAAGAGTGGGGGAAGTTATATCTGTTGAAACAGACGAAATTAAGGTAATGAAAACGGCAATAGTTAAACCTTTTGTTGATTTTAATAGGCTAGAAGAGCTTTTTGTAGTTATTCCAAAGGAAACAAGAGAAATAAAATATGATAATTAGAGGGTAGTATATGAAAAAATGGGTTTTAATTTTAATTTCACTAGTGCTTTTAATACTTGATAATTCTCTTATGCCTTTTTTAGCTATAAAAGGATCTTATCCAAGTTTACTTTTCATCTTTATAATAGCATACTCAATAATAAATGGAAAATCAGAAGGAGTATTTATTGGAGTTGTAGCAGGGTTAATGCAAGATGTATTTTTTGACAATAGCTTTGGGATAAATACTTTGATAAATATGCTATTATGTTTACTAGCAGCTATAATAGGAGAAAACATATATAGGGAAAAAAAATTCATACCTGTAATATCAATTATATTTATATCTATATTAAAGGTATTGTCAATATTTACAATATTTAAGCTTGCAGGTAGAACAATAAATATACAAGTGGGGATGTTTACTGCTTTGTATAATGCTGTAATAATGTTTTTAGGGTATAATTTTGTTTTAAAGCTTTATGATATTGAATATAAAAATAGATCATGGAGGTTTAAATGATAGTAAATAAGCCGAAAAAGAAAAAGAAAATTTCAAGGTACACTGTATTAAATGCCATAATGATATTACTCTTTACTACAATAATGTTTAAACTTTTATATATTCAAGTTTATAAGCATGAGGATTATAAGGAAAAAGCAGATATAAGTTCTACAAGATTTATATCTGAGAAGGCCCCAAGAGGAAAAATATATGATAGTGAAGGTAATGTTTTAGCAACTAATATTCAGACATATACATTAACTTATACTAAGCCAAGTGATGAAAAAGAAAACTTTTATGAAACAATGGATAAAGTTTTTAAAATTTTATCTGAGAATGGCGAAAAATTTCAAGATGAATTAATACTAAAAATAGATAGTAACGGAAAGTTTTATTTTGATTTTAAGACAGATGATGCAGATACTAAAAAAATTGTAGAAGTTAGGTTTAAAAGAGATAGAGGATTAAATGAAGAAATAGAGCAAGAACTTTACAAAGATAAACAATCAGACTATACAGATGAAGAAATAGCTAAAGTAGATAGTGAGCTATTAAAGATATCTCCAGAAGAAACTTTCTACAAATTAGTTAAAGTATATAGTTTGCAGGAACTTATAAATCCATCTCCAATTCAAGAAGAAGGAGAAAGTGATAAAGAATATGAAGCAAGAGTTGATGCATATGATGATAAGATGAAAGCTTACAAGAAGATGTCTGGAAAAGAAATATTAGATGAGCTTTTAGCTACATATTCTATTAACGACATAAGAAATTATATAGTTGTAAAAGATGCTGTAAAAATGCAAAGTTTTAAGGGCTATAGAGCAGTAACAATTGCTTCAAATATAAAGAAAGAAACAGCATTTATAATTTATCAAAAATTAAATGACTTAGCAGGTATAGATGTAAGCATAGAACCAATTAGATATTATCCATATAATACTTTAGCATCGGGAACATTAGGATATTTATCATCAATAGACTCTTCAAAAGAAACAAATTATGAATTAAGGGGATATGATGTATCTTCCGATTTAATTGGTGTAGCTGGAATAGAATCATCTTTTGAAGATCAATTAAAGGGAACAAAGGGAGGTACAACTGTTAAGGTAAACTCTAAAGGAAGAGTAACTGAAGAGTTATTTAAGCTTGATTCATACCCAGGAAATAATGTTCATTTAACAATAAATAAAGATGTTCAGTATGCAGCTGAACAAGCACTTAAAGATACTATGGAACGTATTAAAAGTATTGCACCAAATGCAACTAGAGGAGCAGTTGTAGCAATAGAAGTTAATACAGGCCGAATAATTGCAATGGTTAGTTATCCTGGATATGATCCCAATATATTTTCTATACCAGGAATGTTAACAGAGGATTTATCGAAGCAATATTTTGATCCAGATATAGAGAGTTTTGCTAAGGAATATATGCAAAGAACTGGAGCCAAAGGGAATATAGATGACTTATTTCCAGTAGATGAAACTACAGGGGTAAGGAGAGATGCAATAGATGTGTATCCTAAGAACTTCTTTAATTATGCAACACAAGGATTATTGCCACCAGGTTCCACATTTAAACCACTTACTGCTACAGCAGCATTGATGGAAGGTGTAGTTAATGAATATGAGTCCATGAGTGATACTAGTGGTACTTGGAGTAAAGAAGAATTAGGAGGAATGATATTAAAGAATTTTGAAGGTGTAGCGAATGGGGCAACAGATTTAAGAAAAGCTCTACAAGTATCATCTAACTTTTATTTCTATGAACTTGGATATAGACTATATAAAAATAGTGGTGGAGATGTTAATGGAGGAAATTTAGAAGCATTAGATACACTAGCAAAGTATGCATGGAAATTTGGTTTTGGAGTTGATCCTAAAGAGCAAAATAATAAAAGTTTATCAACGGGAATACAAATTGAAGAAAATTTTGGTCAGGTATATAATTTTAAATCATGGAAAGATAAAATAGTAGAAAGACCAATGTACGAAATAGTAGAAGCTTTAAAAAATGGAAGCTATTATTCGTATTCATTTATTCCATTAAATATAGAAGAAAATGAAAATGATAAAGATGAATTAAAAGAAGCCAAAACAGCTCTTAAGGCTGAAATGAAAGCCGCTTTAGAAAAAGTTGGAACAGATGAAGAAATTTATAATAATTCTATATATTCAGAAAGTCTAGTTCCATATGTAAAAAAAATAATGGATTTATCAGAAGATTATAAAGCTAAGGTTAATGAAACTTCACAAAGAAGAACTGTGGATATTAATGAAGAAGCTGGAGTAATTTGTGATGCAATAGCTTATTATGTTTTAGACAACTTAACATCTGAAATAAAAACACCAGGGCAAATAATATCTAGTGCAATTGGGCAAGGTATGAATTCATTTACGCCAGTACAAATTGCGAATTATGTTGCAACTTTAGCTAGTGGCGGAACAAGATATAAAGTTACTCTTGTAGATAAGATAACATCACCAACAGGAGAAGTTATAAAGGAATATAAACCAGAGGTCGTTGATAAATTGGATATACCAGAAAATTATCTAAATGCTATAAAAGATGGTATGTATAAAGTTAATACTAGTGCAAGTAACGGAACTGCTTATCTAAGTTTTAATAATTTTCCAATTAAGGTTGGAGGAAAAACAGGTACAGCTGACTTTAGTACAGATGAACAATATGCTATCCAAGGTAGATTAGCATATGGTAACTATATAAGTATGGCACCATTAGATAATCCACAAATAGCTATATTTTCTACTATTTATGATGGTAAGAGAGGTAGTGAAGGTGCAACAATTCATAAGGCTATATATGAAGCTTTCTTTAAGGAAGAGTTATTAAAAATTGATCCTTCATATGCTTCTAAATCAGAATCATTTAGAAAATATGTTTTAGAATCACCACTGAAAGATAACAAAGATGATAGTATAAAACTAGAAAATAATGTAACAAATGCAAATAATAACTTAAATACGAATACAAATAACCAATAAAAACCATGTTTTTACATGGTTTTTTTTATTTTACTATAAATTATGTAAATTATTGTTGTTAAATGCTATAATGTAATTGTATAATTATAGAATAGATAAATTAAATTTATAATTATGGAAACCTTAATTATTGGTGGAGGGTGGCCAATGAACGATGATAGAATTCAAATAAAAGGTACAAAGGAAGGTATCAATGCAACAATTGATATAGACAGATTTTTTAATTTTGATGATATGATAGAAGCTTTATTAAAGAAATTAACAATAGGAAAGGGCTTTTATAAAGGTTCGTCTATTAAAATAATAACAAATTTAAAAAGTTTAAATGAAAATGATATCTTGAAATTGAGAGGTATTTTATTTGAAGATATACAAATAAAAGATTGTACCTTTGAAGAAATAAAACAAACAGATCAAAAAGAAAATAAAATTTTTAATGGAGTATATGAAGGAAAAACTAAATTTATAAAGAAAACAATAAGAGGTGGACAATTAGTAAAATACTACGGAAATATTGTTATAATTGGCGATATTAATAATGGAGCTGAAGTTTATGCAGGTGGAAATATAGTTGTATTAGGTACAATTAAAGGTCAAGTACATGCAGGTGTAGGTGGTAATAAAAAAGCCATAATTTCAGCCTTTAATCTTCAACCAGAAATACTTCAAATAGCAGATATAGTTACTATAGCACCAGATGATGGAATAAAACCATCATATCCAGAATTAGCAAAGATTAAAGATAATATTATTGTGGTAGAACCATATTTACCAAAGAAATATATATAGTGTTGGAGGGAGAAAAAATGGGAATTTCTATAGTTATTACATCAGGTAAGGGTGGAGTTGGAAAAACAACAACTACAGCCAATATTGGAACTGCTTTAGCTGCACTAAATAAAAGAGTTGTGGTTGTAGATGGTGATACAGGTCTTAGAAATTTAGATGTTTTAATGGGACTTGAAAATAGAATAGTTTATACAATAACAGATGTTATAGAAAATAGATGTAGACTTAAACAAGCTTTAATAAAAGATAAAAGATATCAAAACTTATTCTTATTACCGACAGCTCAAACTAAGGATAAGGATGATATAAGACCACAAGATATGTTAAAAGTAATTAATGAGTTAAAGGAAGATTTTGATTATGTTTTAATAGATTGTCCAGCTGGAATAGAACAAGGATTTGAAAATTCTGTTGTTGGCGCAGACAGAGCAGTAGTTGTAGTAAATCCTGAGATAACATCTGTAAGAGATGCTGATAGAGTTATTGGAAAATTAGATGCAAAAGGGTTAGATGACCATGCAGTAATAATCAATAGATTAAATTATGAAATGACTCAAAGAGGGGATATGCTAGATGTTCCTGATATAATAGAAACTTTATCAATAGAACTTTTAGGAGTAGTTCCTGATGATAAAAACATAACAGTGTCAACTAATAAAGGTGAGCCGATAGTTCTTGATGAAAAGTCAATGTCAGGACAAGCCTTTAGAAATATAGCAAGAAGAATAAATGGTGAAGAAGTTCCTCTCTTAGATTTAAAAACAGGGGGAGAAGGATTCTTCGCATCATTAAAGAAATTATTTAAACGTTAAAAGGGGGGTATGAGAGGTGGAATTTTTTAAAAAGTTTTCAAATAAACCAACACCTAAAGAAGTAGCAAAAGATAGATTAAAATTAATATTGATACATGATAGAGGTGATTTACCTCACGAAACCCTGGAAAAAATAAGAATAGAGATATTAGAAGTAATATCTAAATATATAGAAATAGATGCTGAAGATGTTGAGATAGCTGTAAGTAAGCCAGAAAACGTTGAAAGAAATAATCCAGCTTTAGTGGCTAATATACCAATAAAAAATATAAAATAGTAATGGATTTGCTTTATAACAAATATTATAAAAATTTGATAATATAAAGTTGTTTATAAGATATATTACTAATTATTAGAAGTATAATAGAAAAAAGACTTTTATACGACATGAGACTTATATTTAATAGGTAGCATGTCGTATTTTATTTTTAATTTTTTTATATATATTAAATATTTAATAT
>NZ_LBMX01000022.1:0-41336 GCF_001010885.1 Clostridium sp. C8
CTTTCATATTAACATTTACAATTAAATTAAAAATTTACGAAAAAGAAGATAAAACAAGTAAATAATAAGTAAAAAACATAGCATATTATACGGAAATATTGTATAATTTAATAAGTTAACAATAAAATATAATTATGAAATAAAACAATAAAATAAATTCAATCAATTAAAAAATTTAGATAGGGGAATATAGGATATGTACACTGGTTTTTT
Source organism: Clostridium sp. C8 (assembly GCF_001010885.1). Classification (NCBI taxonomy): domain Bacteria; kingdom Bacillati; phylum Bacillota; class Clostridia; order Eubacteriales; family Clostridiaceae; genus Clostridium; species Clostridium sp. C8. The sequence continues at coordinate 214 of NZ_LBMX01000022.1, forward strand.
TGACATTATTAATAGTATTCTTCAATGTACTATGTTCATTATGACGATAAATTATTGCATTGATGAAAAATATAAGAAAAGTAAAATACAAACCTTTTCATTAATAGGGGGCATATCTTTAGTAATAATATTAATTACTTCTATTATGGGGAATTATAGTTTAGCAATTATAATAATGCATATAGTATCATTAGTTTTGGCGGTTCTTCCCTATTACAAGGATAAGCTATCAGCCACTATTGGATTTAGTATAATATATTTTATAATTTGTATAAATTCAATAGTTAGTAATATTATAATTAACTTCGTTAGTAATGTAATAACTATTGATAGCACTAATATAAATTTATTACTGATATTAGTTGTTTATATCCCTTCATATATTATTTCATACTTTGTTTTGAGTAATATGAAATTTATGTATAAAGTCTTTTTAACGATTAAATCAAGAATTTCATCTATAATTACTTTTATAATAATAACAATAATACTTGATTTTATAATATCTTTATCATTTATTATTAATGGAAAAGACAATCCAATATTTGAAGAAATAGTATTTTTACTATTAGGTGGATTTATTATTTTAGTTACTTGGTATTTTGCAAGTGTAAATAAGAAATCTAGTGAAATATATAATTTAAACACGGAATTAGAAAATAAGATTAATGAATTGAAAAAAATAAAACATGATTATGGCTCTCAGATTTCATATTTATATGGAGCATATCTAATGAAAAATTATGATAAGTTAGGAGAATTATTTAAAAGCGCAATAGAGGGAAATAATATTTCAACACAAGTTAAAGTTGTAAGTGATGAAAATTCTCTTATATCTAGAATAGTTAATTCTATTAATTTCATAGATATAGATATTTTAATAGATGAAAAAGCTAAATTAGAAGATACAAATATAGATGAAATGGATCTACAAAGAATTATTTCTAATATATTAAGAAATTCTATAGAAGCATTAAATGGAAGAGGTTTGTTAATGATTAAAAGCTTTTATAACTATAATCATATAGTTATAAGCATACAAAATAATGGTCCTCAAATAGATAAGGATATAATTGATAAAATTTTTCATCAAGGATTTTCAACTAAAGAAAATAAACATAAAGAAAATGGGTTTGGTTTATATATAGTAAAAGAATTAGTTAATAAGCATAATGGAAATATACAAGTAAAAAGTGAAGAAACATTAACTGAATTTATTATAAAATTACCGTTACATATTTAAATATAAAATATAGAGATACTTAAATATATTAGGCATCTAAAAATGAGAGAAGTTGTACAAGCTTCTCTCATTTTTATGTGAATTATTAAAATAAAATTTAATGTATTATAATGATCTCTATTTAATAAATATCAATATTAAGATTTACCTTGATAAAATATATTATAAAGTAAGAAATATAGACTTTAATAAAAGTACACCAAATAACAAAGCTATTTTATTAAGTAAAGGTTATAATATAGGAAGAAAAAATAAATGAAGTAATATAAAATAATATATAATATTAAGTAAGCTTAAAAGGGAGGGATGTATATGAGCATAAAGGCTATGATGAAATCACTGTTAAAGTTAAGTTCTAGTATTTCAAAGAATAGCGGAATAGCTTTATTTAAGAATGGGTTAGTATCTAAGGTTGTAAGTAAAAAGATAAATGATACTTATCATATATATGGAAGAGTTTTGGGAAATAAGAATGAATATAATACTCATATAAAGTTTGATTTAAATAATAATGTAATGGATGTTAAATGCAGCTGCAGTCAATTTGAAGAAAACAGCAAGCAAACAAAGTATTATATTTGCAGCCATTTAGTAGCTACTATATATAAGTTTTATTATGCGGCATTAAATAACAAAGAAAAAGAAGGCCATAATAAAGCAAAATCTGAAATTAATAATAAAATATTAAAATTAGATATAAAGATAAAGCAAGTTAAGATAAATAAAAATGAAGAATATCATTTAGAGCTTAGATCGGGAGAAGAAAATACAATTGCAGTAGAATCATTAGGTAAATTTTTATTTGATGAAAATAATAAGTTTAACAAGAGTAATACTGTAATAATAGATTTTTTAAAAGCGAAATTTAAAGAAGGTAAAAGTAGAATTGTAAATGCTAGAAGCTTTATATTATATAAAGATGAACTTAGGAGTTTTTTAGAACTAATAGATAATGATAAAAATATAGTTTTAACTTATGATTATATGAACTATAACTCAGTTATTTATAAAGAAGATATTCCTTTAATTTTTACTTTAAAGAAGAAAGGTGAAGCTTTAATATTAAAATCTCAAAAGAAGAGTATAATACCTATTGATGATAAAAAAGAGACTTGGATATATGATAAGAAAATATATTTGCCTACAAAAAAGCAATTAAAATATTATAAAGCAATATATGATAAATTGGATGGAAAAGATAGTTTGATTTATAAAAATACAGAAAGTAATTTAAAGAAATTATTGTTTATAGTAGGTGAAATTTCAAAGGACATAATTATAGATGAAACTGTAAAAAATGAAATAAATAAAGTTAATACTCCAAGATTTTATATAGAAAAGGAAAATGACAATATATATTGCAGCATTGATATAAACTATGTAAATAAGTTAAATGGATTAAAAGATAGTAGGGCAAAAGAAAAAATAGAAATGGAGCTTGAAAGATATAAGTTTATAAAACATAAAGATAAGTTTATATTTATAGGGAATGATGAGGATAAATATATATTATTAAGTGAAGGGATAGATAATTTAAGTAAAATTGGAGATGTAACTTTATCTAATGAGTTTAGTGAAATAAAGTTTATAAAATCTAATGATATAATAAGTAAAATAGAAGAAATAGATGATTATTATAATTTTGGTTATAAGATAGATAAAGTAGATTATAGTGAAATAGCGTATATAATAGAAAGAATAAAAAGTGGAAGTTCTTTTTATAAAACAAAAGAAAGTAACTTTTTAGATTTAAAAGACACGGAAGTAGTCGAATTTTTTAAAACAATAGAGGAGTTAAATTTATTTAATAATGTATATAAAGAAGAAATATATGTTGATAAGTTTAGTTTATTGCATTTAGAAAATAAAATAAGAAATAAAAGAATTCCATTTATAAGTGGAGAAGAAAAAATAAATGACTTAATAAATAATTTAAATAATAAAGAACAAAACTATTCTATTCCAAAAGATTTAAATGGAAATCTTAGAGATTATCAAATTAAAGGATATAATTGGCTAAAATCAATAGCAAACTTAGGATTTGGTGGAATATTAGCTGATGATATGGGACTTGGTAAAACCATTCAAACAATAGCTTTATTACTTTCAAACAAGAATAAAAAAAGTTTAATAATAACTCCAACTTCTGTAGTGTATAATTGGAAAAATGAATTTGAAAAGTTTGCAGATACTCTAAAAGTAGGAGTAATTCATGGAAGTGTTAGTGAAAGAGAAAAAGTTAAAGAAAATTATAAAGAATATGATGTACTTCTAACTACCTATGGAACTTTAAGAAGTGATTCTGATTGGTATAAAGATAAAAGATTTGACTTCTGTATAATAGATGAAGCACAAAATATTAAAAATAAAAAATCTAAAATAACAGAGTTAGTTAAATCTATAAAAGCCAATTGTAAACTAGCTTTAACAGGAACACCAATAGAAAATAATTTGCTAGAATTATGGTCAATATTTGATTTTATAATGTCAGGATATTTATATAGTGAAGAAAAATTTAAGAGCAAGTTTTTAAATGGAGATGATAAAAGTTTAAAAGAGCTTAAAGAACTTATTTCTCCATTTATATTAAGACGACTAAAAGAAGATGTATTAGATGAATTGCCAGATAAAATAGAAAAAGAATATTTAATACCAATGACTTTTACTCAAAAACAAATTTATAATTCATATATGAAAGATATTAAAAAGAAACTTAAGGAAAATAAAAAAGTCAAAGATAGTAAAATAGTAATTTTATCTTATCTTACAAAATTACGTCAGCTTTGTTTAGATCCATCTTTATTAATAGATGATTTTAAAGAAGAAAGTGCAAAGATAAAAGCAGTTAAAGAAATAATACAAGAAACTATAGATTCAAATAAAAAAGTGATTATATTTTCGCAATTTACATCTGTATTAAAGAATATTGGAAATAAATTAAAAGAGGATAATATTAGCTATTTATATTTAGATGGAAGTATTAAAGCAAAAGAAAGAATAAATTTAGTTAATGAATTTAATAATAGAGATAAAAATATATTCTTAATTTCTTTAAAAGCTGGTGGAGTTGGATTAAATTTAACTTCAGCTAGTGTTGTAGTGCATTTTGATCCTTGGTGGAATCCAGCAGTTCAAGATCAAGCCACAGATAGAGCACATAGACTTGGACAAAAAAATATAGTTGAAGTAATAAAACTTATATCTAAAGATACTATTGAAGAAAAAATAATAAAGCTACAAGAAGAAAAGAAAGAATTAATAAGCAAAATAATAGATGGAGATACCTTAACTGGGGAAACTTTAAATACAATAACAGAGGAAGAACTACTAAAACTATTGGCATAGTAGATATTCAGAGCCTAGTACTTCTTTGCATAGCTATTTAGCTTATGGAGCATACCTAGTTATCTTCGCCTTTATATTATTAATTCGATTATATGAGGTAAGTTTTAATGGATATATATACAATAGGACATTCAAATTATACAGTTGAGAAGTTAATAGATATGTTAAGGCACTATGATATTGATACTGTTGTTGATATTAGAGGAACACCTTATTCAAAGTATAATGTTCAATTTGATAAGGAAACTATAAAATATACTTTAACTAAAGCTGGATTTGTATATATTTATATGGCTAAGGAACTTGCAGCAAAGAGGCTTAATAAAATCTCTTACAATGAAGAGGGATATTCTGATTTTGAAAAAGTTATTCATGAAGAAGATTTTATTAAAGGGATTGAAAGGCTAAAAGATGGTTGTAATAAGGGCTATAGAATTGCCTTACTGGGGGCTATGCAAGATCCTATAAGATGTCATAGAAGTATATTAGTTGGAAGAGCTTTACAAGAATATGGATTTAACGTAAAACATATTTTAGATGATTATTCTATAAAAGATCAAGAATATATTGATGAAAGATTGCTTGATAAATATTTTCCAGATAGATTACAAATAACTATAGATGCTTTATTAGGTAATGAAATGAGTAGGGAAGAAATGATAAATAAGGGCTATAGAATGGCTAATAAAGAAATTGGGTATAGAATTGAATGTTTACCTATAGAGAAAAAACATTAATATAAAATATGATATCCATTAAATTAAAAAATTCAAATTCTTTAAAAATATAGTTAATTATTGCTTAACTATGTTTTTAAAGAATTTTTGTGAAAGGAAATTTATCTTTATGAGATATGTTATAGTTTGCGTTGTAAAGGGAGAAGCTGGTAACTTTAATGATGAAATGAGAAAAGATATCTTTGAGAAATTTAAAGCCAAATCATCGAAGCTTCCTGCGCATTTTACAATTAAAGCACCATTTGAATATGATAAAAGTATAAAAGATTTAGAAGATGCCTTATATAAGTTTAGTAAAAAAGAAAAAAAAGCAGAGTTTAAAATGAACAAGTATAATCATTTTGATGATAGAGTCATTTATATGAATGTTAATATGTCTAATGAAGGTAAAGTTCTTCATGATAAATTAATAGATGTTTTAAATGATTTTGACTATATTGAGTTTAATAAAAAAGATGGAAAAGATAAAATTCTTCATGTTACATTAACTTCAAAGAAAGTTCCACCAATATATAACGAGGTATGGGAATATGTAAATAAATATTCATTTAACTTTAATTGTTACTTTGATAATATAAGTATATTTAAATGGGTAGATAATAACTGGAAGTTACATAAGGAGTTTCTTATAGAAAATTAGAAATTTGAAAATAAACAAATATGAGTAATATTAAAAGTAATCATCTTATTAAATTATGAGATGATTATTTTTTACACCTTTTATGACATGTATTTTGAAAAAATAGCAATTATGTATAAATAAAAATGATAAAATGATATATTTGTCGAATGTAGCATAATATTTTAATAATTAATTATTGATTTTATTGATAATTTGATATATTATATATTTAAATATTAATAAGTTACGTAAGTTATGACTTTATAAGGGAGCGATTTTATGGAAGAAAATAGAGAACAATGGGGATCAAAATTAGGATTTATAATTGCTGCAATAGGTTCAGCAGTAGGGTTAGGAAATATTTGGAGATTTCCATATATAGCATATTCTAACGGAGGAGGAGCATTTTTAATACCATATTTCTTTGCAATATTTACAGCTGGTATTCCGTTATTAATATTAGAATATGGATTAGGACATAAGTTTAAGGGTTCAACACCACTTGCAATTGCTAAAGTAAATAAAAAGTGGGAATGGCTTGGATGGTGGCCAACTATAAATGCATTTATAATATTAACATATTACTCTATGATTTTAAGTTGGGCAGTAAATTATCTAAGATTTAGTTTAACTAAAGCATGGGGAAGTGATACAAATACATTTTTTCATGTTGATTTTATAAAATTAACAGAATCACCATTTAAATTTAGTGGAGTTATTTTACCAATACTAATAGGAATAGCTGTAATTTGGTTTATAAACTGGATTATATGCTATAAAGGAATAAAGGGTGGAATAGAAAAAGCTAATAAAATTCTTTTGCCAGCATTAGTAGTAATAATGATAATAATAGCAATAAGATCTGTAAATTTAGAAGGAGCTACAGAAGGCTTAAATACTTTATTTACACCAGATTGGTCAAAAGTTATGGAGCCCAAGGTATGGATTGCTGCTTATGGACAAGTATTCTTTTCTCTTAGTTTAGCAATGGGAATAATGATGACTTATTCTAGCTATTTACCAGAGAAAACAGATATAAATAATAGTGCATTTATGACTGCTTTTGCCAATTGTGGATTTGAATTTTTATCAGCTATAGCAGTATTTTCTATATTAGGATTTATGGCAACATCAAAAGGAGTACCTATAAATGAAGTTGTATCAAGTGGAGTTGGTCTTGCATTTGTAGTATTTCCAGCAGTATTTACAGAAATGGGAACACTTGGAGTTATTTTAGGAGTATTATTCTTCTTATGTTTATTATTTGCAGGAATAACATCTTCAGTTTCTCTTATAGAAGCGGTATCTGCGCCATTTATAGATAAATTTGGATGGGCAAGAAATAAAGTTGTTGCAGTTATATGTACAATAGGATTCTTAATTGGAATATTATATTCAACAGGAGCAGGGTTATATTTATTAGATATAATAGATAACTTTATAAATAACTATGGAATAGTTGTAGTTGGCTTATTAGAAGTAATATTGATAGGCTGGATATCTAGTCCTGACACAGTTAGAAATCATACAAATGAAATTTCATACTTTAGAATAGGTAAGTGGTGGAATATTTGTGTAAAATTCGTAACACCAGCTATACTAGTATTTATGTTAGTACAAAGTATCCTTACAGAAGTAAAAACACCTTATGGAGGATATGAGTTATCGGCACTATTAGCATATGGTTGGAGTATAATCGGCTTTGGAATAATTTTAGCATTAATAATAAGTAAAAGACATTGGAAGAGTAAGAATGTAGTAGAGTAATTGAAAAAAGGAGGATTTATAATGACTGGAATAGCAACTTCATTTTTTGCATTAGGAGCAATTGTTCTATGGGGAGGATTAGCATTAACTCTTGGAATAACAATGTATAATGAAAGAAAAGAAAAATATTTATAAATAAAATTAGAGGTATAGAAATATGCCTCTTTTATATTTTATATAATATTCATCACAATAGATATAATCATATATAAGCAATATAAGGTGTAAAAATTGACAGCAAATATTTACTAATGCTATACTTAAGCCCATAAGCAAGTAGAATAGAGGTGGTTACATGTCTACAAAAAGAGTTACTATGAAAGATATAGCTATGGAAGCTGGAGTTTCAACTGCTACTGTTTCATATGTATTAAATTATTCAAGTAAGGAAAATATAAGTCATGAAACTAGGATGCGTATATTTGAAGCTGCCAATAAACTTAAATACGTTCCAAATATGAATGCAAAATCTTTAGCTAGTAAGAGAAGCTATATGGTTGGAATAATAATTAACATGGAAGCAAAAAACAAAAAAAGTAAATTGTATCAGTATTATGATTTATCAAGGGAAATACAAAGAAAATTAAATACTTTAGGATATGATGTACTTTTATTGCCTACAAAAGAAATGACAAAAGATGTAACAATAGGACAAAAGCGATCTCTTGATGCAGTATTTATAGTAGACTTAGATAAGGAAAGATTTAAGGAAATTGCTAATCAATTTTATGTGCCTACAATTTTTATAGATGGGTATATAGAAGACGATATTTTTTGTAAGATTCTAACTGATTTTGATGAAGTTTTAGATATGGCAGAGGAATACTTAGGCAAAGAATATTATGTTATTATGGATGATTATTCAAATAAAAGAATTTTAAATACTGTATTAAATAGGATATCTATGAAAGATATATTTATTAATAAATATGAAGATAATTTAAAAGAGTTCTTAAAAGAACGGAAAGACAAAAAAGGCTTAGTTATTGGAGAAGTATTAGGTATGCAGGTAGAAAATTATATAGATAATAAAAATATTTGCGTAGTTGTAAATTCTGAAAGAGACATTATGTTATTATCAGATACTAAAGTAATTACTGTAAGTAATAAAGAAAAGGCAGAAAAAGCTATAGAAGTCATGGAAAAATTATTGAGACTTGAAAGTACAAAAAACATTAATCATGTTTCATATATAAAACCATTAAAAAATAAATAAAATATTTAAGAAAATTGTACAAATAAACAAAAGTGCAATTTTCTTTTTTTATTAATATAAAATTTTAAGTAATTAACAAAAAAATATTATATCTAATTAGAACTATAATTGCTAAGCTTTAGCCTTTTCAAATTTACTTAACAAAAAAAGTTAAGTAAGTTAAATCTTAATCACATAATATGGGAATTGTTTAAATTTCTGAAATTGTTTAAATAGAGAAAAATCAATTGATATTACTAATTAATAAGGCTATAATTTCAATAGGTTAAACGCATAAGTAATAATAAAAATTAACTTAACAAAAGATGCTTTTGATTAGATTATAGTGGAAAGGAAGATTAGGATGAAAAGAAAAAAGTCATTAATCTTATCAGTTTTTCTCTGGGGGAGTGGTCAATTTTTCATTTGTAAACAAAGATTAAAAGGACTCATTATTTTTGCATTGCAAATATTAATGATAACCATTGAGTTATTTAGTGGATATTGGCTTGAGTATTTTATGGGTCATGTAAATGATTTCTCAATTAGGCTTCATGGTGGTTTTTTCGTAAAGGGATTTTGGGGAATAGTTACATTAGGGGAAAAGGTAGGAGGAAAGTATGGGGATCATTCTACCATGCTATTAATCAATGGTGTGATAGCTATATTTACTTTAAGTCTATTTGTAGCTATCTATATATTTAACATTAGAGATGCATATATAACAGGTAAAAAAATTGATGAAACAGGAGAATATGTAACTTCAAAGGAATATTTCAGCAAAGTTAAAAATAGAAATTTTCCTTATATGATACTAATACCTATAGGAATCGCATTCTTATTTGTAGTCATTATGCCAATAATATTTTCAGTATTAACAGCATTTCTAAATTATAATAGAGACCATTTACCACCAGGAAAGCTATTAGATTGGGTTGGGATATCTAATTTCAAAAAATTATTTACAGTTCCCATTTGGTCGAAAACTTTTATTAAAGTATTACTTTGGACAATTATTTGGACTCTCGTAAGTACATTATCATCATATTTTATGGGAATGTTACAAGCAATATTTTTAAATCATAAGTCAGTAAAATTTAAAAGGTTTTTTAGAACAATTTTAATATTACCTTGGGCAATTCCTCAAATGATATCACTTTTAGTATTTAGAAATCTTTTAAATGGACAATTTGGACCACTAAATAGTTTGTTATTGAATTTAGGAATTATTTCAGAGAATATTCCATTTTTATCTCATCCTTATATGGCCAAAGTTACTGTATTAGTAGTTAATCTATGGCTTGGCTTTCCAATGTTTATGGTTATGATGCTTGGTGTATTTTCAAACTTAGATCAAAGTCTTTATGAAGCGGCTTATATTGATGGAGCAGGAAAGTTTCAAGCTTTTAAGAAAATAACCTTACCATTAGTATTTCGTGCTACAATTCCAAACTTGATCATGAGTATGGCAGCTAATTTTAATTCATTTGGTGCAATTTATTTCCTTACTCAAGGGGGTCCTATAAATGAAAAAATGCAGTTTGCAGGTGATACAGATATTTTGATTTCTTGGATATACAAATTAACATTAAATCAGCAAATGTATGATATTGCAGCTGTTATGAGCGTTTTACTATTTATTATTATAGGTACTGTCTCTTATTGGAACTTTAGGAGAACTGTATCCTTCAAGGAATTATAGGAGGAATATTATGAGAAAGAAGATAACAGGAATTTTAGTGAATTTAGAGCTTATTGTTATGTCTTTAGTTGTAATTGTACCAGTTTTATGGATTATATTATCTTCATTTCAAAAAGGAAGTGGGCCATTAACAAAAATTAATTTTGCTAATTTAACTTTAGATAATTATAGAAGGCTCTTTGCAGAAACGAATTATGCGCTATGGTTCTTTAATACATTAAAAATTGCAGTTGCTAGTACAATATTTTCACTAATATTAATAATGCTAACCTCTTGGATTATGTCAAGGTTTAAATTTAAGGGCAAAAAAGCAAGTCTTATGACAATTATGATTATTTCTATGTTCCCAACATTTTTATCAATGACAGCTATATATACTTTATTTCTATTATTAGGGTTAGTAGGAAATCCAATTAGTATGATAATTGTATATTCGGTAGGGGCAATACCTTATAATACATGGCTAGTAAAGGGATATTTAGATGGAGTTCCATTTGCAATAGATGAAGCAGCATATATTGATGGATGTACTAAATTCCAAGCTTTTTATAAAATAATACTTCCTATGTCTAAACCAATTATTACTTATTGCGCAGTATCTCAATTTATGCTTCCGTGGATGGACTTTATTTTGCCTAATATCTTACTATCTAGTGATAAATCTAAGACATTGGCAGTTGGATTATTTGCATTAATAAATGGAAAGGAGAGTATTAATTTCACAATTTTTGCAGCAGGAGCAATACTTATAGCTATACCAATTACGATAGTATTTATTATTTTTCAAAAATATTTGGTTCAAGGTGTTTCAGCAGGAGCTGATAAAAGTTAATTTGGAGGGGAATGAAAATGAAATTTAAAAAAATAATTAATTTACTTTTAGTATCATCAATGTTTATTAGTGTTATGGGTGGATGTGCTAAAAAAGAAATTCCAGTTGAAGATGATAATAAATCTAAGGAAACTAGTGATCTTACACCTGAAGAAGGAGCAGAAATTACCTTTTGGACACTATCTGGAGATGCTGAATTTGGAGGTGCTATAGCAGAAGCCTTCCAAGCAAAATATGGTGTAAAAGTTAATGTTCAAGAAAATGGTCTTGATTCCGTTAATAAAATGATGTTAGATGGACCAGCAGGGAATGGAGCTGATGTATTTATGGCAGCTCATGATAAATTTACAACAGCTAAGGATGCAGGCATTTTAGCAGAATTAGATGAAAAAGTTTCAAGCATTATAAAAGATGAAGTTAATGAAGTTGCTGTAAAGACAGTTACAGATGATGGAAAAGTTTATGGAGTGCCAGTATCTATTGAAACATATGCATTACTGTATAATAAAGATTTAGTTAAGGGGGAACCTGCTAAAACTATGGAGCAAATTGGAGAAGAAGCACTTAAATATAATGATGCTAGCTCAAATAAGTTTTGGTATTTAACAGTTCCAACAGATGGGTATCCTGCTTATCCTTTCTTAAGTTTATATGGTTTTGAGTTATTTGGATCTGATGGAAAGGATGGAGATAATCCAGGATTTAATACAACAGAATTTACAAAAGGGTTAGAAAAAATTGCAGAATTAAAAAAATATATACCAATTAAGTCAGAAGATTTAAAAATGGAGACAATGTCACTTCTTGAGCAAAATTTTAAAGATGGCAAAACGGCTTATTATCCAATAGGGCCATGGTTAATTAAATCATTAAAAGATGAGAATGTGAACTTTGGTGTTACAACACTACCTACTATGGATGGAAAACAAATGAAATCATTTAGTGCAGTTCAAAATGCATATGTTTCATCTTATTCAAAATATCCTAAAGCAGCAGAATTATTTGCTCTATTCTTAGCTTCAGATGAAGCAGCACAAATTCTATATGATAAATCATATAGAATTACTGCAAAAAATGATATATCAAATATAAAAGGATTAAAAGATGATGAAGAACTAAGGGTATATTCTGAAGCATTTAAAAGCTCTGTTCCTATGCCAAGTACAAAAAGAATATCATATTATTGGACAACAATGATAGGAGTATTAAATTCTGTATTTGATGGAACATTAACACCAGAAGAAGGAGCTAAAAAAGCACAAAGTGATTTTGAAGCATTAGTAGCAAGTGAATAATGAAAGGAGAATTACTATGAATTTTGCAGCAATTATACATGAACCTAAAAGTTCCTTTTCATATGCATATAGTAAAGACAAGCTTCATATAAGGATAAAAACAGCCAAAAATGATGTAGATAATGTTGAACTTTTAGCAGTAGATCCATTTAATTGGATTCCAAGAAATGATGGAAGTGGAGTATATGATTTTGATATAGATTCAGTATATAAAATTAAAATGGTAAAGGAACAAATTACAAGGGATCATGATTGTTGGTTTGCAGAAATTAGCGATATAAAATGGAAGAGAATTAAATACTGTTTTATAATTGAAAATAAAGATGAAAAATATATATTAGGAAGCCATTATAGGCTTCCCTATACAAAAGATAAAAGTAAATTATATGATTTATTTAATTACTTTAATTATCCATATATAAATGAAGAAGATTTATATATAGCCCCAGATTGGGTATCTAATACTATTTGGTATCAAATATTTCCTAAAAGCTTTTATGGAGGAAATACTAGTATAGAAGGGAATTTGATTGGAATTATAGAAAAACTTGATTACATTAATGAAGCTGGGTTTAATGGAATCTATTTAAATCCTATATTTGAATCACCTAGTCAGCATAAGTATGATACCACAGACTATTTTAAAGTTGATGAAGAGTTAGGTGATAATGAGATTTTTGGTGAATTAGTTAAAGAAGCCCATAAACGTGGAATTAAAGTAATGTTAGATGCAGTATTTAATCATTGCGGATTTTTTCATCCGTATTGGCAAGATGTAGTAAGGAATGGAGAAAAATCTAAATACTATGATTGTTTTTATATACTAAATCCAGATAAGCCTATAGTAAATGGAAATTTGAAAAATGGTGTACCACAAGAAGTAGAAAGAGAAGAGTTAAATTATTATACATTTGCTTATACCCAATCTATGCCAAAGTGGAATACAAGTAATCCTATTGCAAGAGAATATCTTTTAAATGTTGCATGTTATTGGGTTGAAAAATATGATATAGATGGTTGGAGACTAGATGTTTCAAATGAAGTATCTCATGATTTTTGGAGAGAGCTTAGAAAAAGATTGAAGTCAATAAAGTCGGATGTATATATATTAGGTGAAAATTGGGATAATTCATATCCTTGGCTAAAAGGCGATCAATTTGATGCAGTTATGAATTATGAGTTTTCAATTCCTATTTGGTCTTATTTTCGCTTAAATAATACTGCTAAAATTAAATATAGCTCTAATGACTTTAAATTTGAGCTAAGTAAGTTATTAGTAGGATATCCAAAGCATTTAACTAAAAATCTTTTTAATCTTCTAGATAGCCATGATACAGAGCGATTTTTTAGTATAGTAAATGAAAAGGTAGAGGTTGCTAAGCTTGCATACTTGTTATTATTTACTTATCCAGGTTCTCCATGTATTTATTATGGCAGTGAAGTTGGTATGTCAGGTGGAGAGCATAAAAATAGACAACCAATGATTTGGGATGAAGCCAAGCAAAATAAGGAACTATTTCTATTTATAAAAAAATTAATACAATTGCGTAAAACTTATGAAAGCTTTAGAATAGAAAATTTTCAGTGGATGAATATAGAAATGGAAAACAATATTGTAATATATAAAAAGCAATGTGAAAAGGAAGTTCTATATGTAATTTTAAATAATAATAATATAAGTAAGAAAATAGCATTTCCAGAAGAGATAAAAGGAATAAAAGTTAAAGATTGTATAGAAGAAAATTATACTTTAATAGATAAAGAAATTGAACTTTTACCATATAACTATAAAGTCTATTTGCAAATTAAATAATATAGTCTATTTAATAAGGGGTGCCTAGGCACCCCTTAATTTACTACATAAAGTTATCTATTATGAGTTATTTAAAGTATTCTCCAAGGCTCTTCTATTTTTTCTTGAAGAATTGTATAGTCTACTTCTTTAACGATTTCTCTAGGAAGTTTAAGTTTTTTTAATTTTAGCTGAAAGTTGCTAGAAAATACTTTTAAAGATTTTCCTATTTGTTTAGTAGAAGAATTAAATATCTCTAAAGGTGTTAAAAAGTTTTTACTATCTCTAAATTCATCTAAGTACCTGGAGGCGTCTTTAACAGCATCATTTGCACATAAATTTATTTTATCTATTAATTGTTCATTAAATTCTTCAGGATATGTTAATTGAAGAACTATTCTATAATTAGTTATTCTTGTTTGTCTACAAGGAATCTTAGAGGTTATTTCTTCTCCATCTACTTCACCTAAATAATTGATTAAGAAGTCATCTCTTATTTCAGGAACTTCTATAGATGTTAAAACTTTTGTATAAATATTTCTTACACCATTAGATGAATATTCTTTTTTTGTATTTCTAAAGGAGTTAGAATTTTCAGTAGGTTCAATTTTAGAATCATTTGTAGAGTCATTTCGATAACAAATAAATGAATCTATTCTTCTTAAATCGACTCCAAAATAAACCCAAGTTCCTCTAAACCATCTAAAACCAGAAACAGTTTTACGATCAACATTTAGCAAGAATGCCCAATAATTTCTACCATTAGTCTCCCAAATATAAGTAAATTTGAATAAGCAAAAACTAATAGAACCAGGACTTACAGCTTTTGTGCTTGAATCTTTAGACTTAGAATCTTTTTTAGTACTAGCTCCTGAATTAAGTTTTTTTACCTCAGCACTATTTTTATTTGGTGTATAATTTGGTGGAGGACCTATATTTAAAGCGCTACCACTAGGAAAAGGAGAGTTACTTGCTGGAAAACCTGGAAATAAATTTCCGAATGGGGGAGGAGGTTGTAATCTTGAATCATCTGGATACAAGATTGAATCATCATCATTAAAATTCATTGATACACTCCTAATATAGTATTTCTATAATTATTATAAGAAAGTGTAGTTGAAATTGTTACTTTCATTTATATGTTTAATAGGTAACAATCTTATAATATTCGTAATACAAATATTATGAGGTGATTGTCTTGGGATAGAAATAAGGCATGCTAAATTAGAAGATTATAAATATATAAGTAACATTTCAAAAGAACTACACACATTTCATATTAAAAATAGGCCCGATGTATATAAAGAAGTAAATAAGACAATTTATAAATCATATTATAAAGAATTATTAGATGATGATAATGTGGAAATTATAGTAATAACTAGAGATAAAAAAGTAGTAGGATACACAATAATAAGGTATATAGAAATTAAAAATATAGATTTATTGCAAGATAAGTTCTTTGCTTATATAGATGAAATTTGTATAGATGAAAAAAATAGAAGAGAAGGATTTGGAAGAATGTTATTTGAGTATTCTTATGATTTAGTAAAGTTTAATGGAGCTGAAAGTTTGGAACTTGGTGTTTGGAGTTTTAATGAAAAGGCAATAGGATTTTATAAGGCTATGGGAATGGTGGAGAAGAATATAAGAATGGAGAAAAAATGAAAGAGTGAAAAGTTAAGGAGATAATTCACCTTCGTTGAATTATAGTGAAATAAAAGTAAGCTAGTTAAATAGCTAATAGTGAAAGTTAAGGAGGAAATTCAGATAAACCGAATTTTAGAGTAGGGAATTTTTATTAATTTTATAGGAGACTCATGAAGCGGTAGACCTTATAGAATTTATAAAACAAGAGTATATAATAATTTTAAAGGGAGTTGCGTTAATTTTGTGACTTCCTTTAAGTTTTAAATAATAGTAATTACTATATGATTGACAATAATTAATATAAAATTTTTTTATTAATTATATATCAAATAAATATATTTAGTAATAAATGTAAAAAAATATTGACTTTTCATGTATATACTGTATATAGTATACATATACAGAAAATACGGTTATGTGAGGTGAAATATGAAAATAATAGTTAGTAATTCATCTAAGCTTCCTATATATGAACAAATAGCTAATTCTATAAAAGAAGAGATTATAAATGGAACGTTAGAGCCAAATGAAAAATTACCTTCTATAAGGTCCTTAGCTAAGGATTTAAATATAAGTGTAATTACAACTAAAAGGGCTTACGAAGAGCTTGAAAGTCAAGGATTCATTGAAACTGTTGGGGGAAAGGGTTGTTATGTATCTTACTTTAATAAGGAACTTATTTATGAAGAAAAACTTAAGGAAATAGAAGAAAAGTTAGAAGAAATTATGCAAATAGCAAGAGCAATAAAATTAGAAAAGAAAGATATTTATAGCATGATAGATTTGTTATATGAAGGAGAATAGTATGATTAGGGTTGAGAATGTAAATAAAACTAGGGGTAAATTTAAACTAGAAGATATTTCTTTTGAATTAAAAGAAGGCTATATAATGGGGTTAATTGGGCCTAATGGTTCTGGAAAGACAACATTAATAAAAATGCTTCTTGGATTAACTAAAAGTGATAGTGGGGAAATAAAAATATTTGATAAGGATATTTTTGAAGATGAAATTTATATTAAAGATAATATTGGATTTGTTTTTGATAATTTAAATTTTTATTCTCACTTAAGTGTTAAAGATTTTAAGAAAATAGTCAGTAAAGCTTATTCAAAGTTTGATTCAAATCTTTTTGATTCTTATTTATGGCGATTTGGAATTCATAAAAAATTATATATTGGAGAACTTTCAAAAGGTGAAGCAATAAAGCTTATGATTGCTAATGCATTGTCTCATGATGCAAAGCTTTTAATATTAGATGAACCTACAGCAGGACTAGACCCTATCGTCAGAAAAGATATATTAAAGTTACTTCAACAAGAAATAGAAAATGGAAAAAGAAGTGTTATTATTTCTACTCATATAACTTCAGATTTAGATGGAATAGCAGATTATATAACATTTATTAACAAGGGAAAGTTAATTTTCTCACAAGATATGGAATGGATAAAAGAAAGATATAGAATTTTTAGAGGTTCAAAGGAAGAACTTGAAGAAAGTAAATTAAATTTTATTTCTATAAAAGAAACAAAGTATTATACAGAAGGCTTATTTATAAATAGAAAAGGATTAGATAGTGACAATATAAGTATTCCAAATTTAGAGGATATAATGTTTCACTATGTAAAGGAGGGGGAATAATGTTTAAGCTTATACAAAAAGATTTATTAGTAGGATTGAAAATTAAGTCATTGAAAGCTACAATCATTACATTTATATTTGGATTATTTTTATTAACCACTTTTTCATATATATTTCCAACTTTACTTCCAATGATGATTACCTTTATTGTAGTGATGAACAGCTTTTATTATGATAGTCTAAATAAAAGTGAAAGTTTTATTGCAAGTCTTGCACATAAAAGAGAAGATATAGTTTATTCAAAATATATATTAACAGTAACAATACTTTTTGTTTCATTAATTATGGTGTATGTATTATATGGAATAAACATACTAAGCTCTGTAAGGGTAATGGTTTTACAAGATGTATCTGTTAGCATGGCAACTATATTATTAAGTTTTTCAATTATAATACCTATTATATTAAAGTATGGTTATAAAATAGGGAGGATTGCTGCACCCATTATAACAATATTTGTAGGATATATGACTTATAAAAATACTAGTGCTTATGAATTTATAAATACAGGAAAAGAAACATTACTTATAAGTTTTTCAAGAAAAATAGGGACTTTAATTTTTAAAATATTTAATTTAAAAAATTATGATTATAAAATTATGTCAATGAATGTATACTTGATTCTTATATTTGGTATAGGATTAACGTTATTTATAATATCTCTTTATATTTCTTTAAGAATTTATAAAAATAAAGATTTAGCTTAGGAGGAGATTAAAATGAATAAAAAATTTATAAAAGTAAGTATAAGTATTTTTCTTTTTAGCCTTATCTTTATTTTAGGATTTAAATTTATTTTAGGAGATAAAGTTTTGTATAGTAATTCTGTTGATTTTGAACAGGGTGTGCCAGAGATAAATTATGTTGGATTAGAAGAAGATGATAATATATATAAGATAAAAATAAGTATAAAGAATACTAGTGATTATTATGCTAGTTTTAATAATATAAGTTTGCAGTTTACTGGGACTTCTCAAGGAGCTCCTATATTTAATGGATATGACAATGATGAAAGAAAAGCACTATTAAATCTTAAGCCAGGAGATAAATATAATTATAGTTCTTTCTTTGACCCTAATGAAGAAAGAGAATATGTATTTGAAGTATCTAAAGGAATAAGCTTTGATAAAGAGGTGTTTAATTCCAAAAACATAGATATAGGTTATAGTTATAAGTTATATAAGTATAGAGTTAATAACAATACTGTAATTGGTAGTGGAGCTAGTGGAGCAGGGTCAAAGCGTATAGAATGTTATATAGATATACTACAATAGAATGATAATTGGAAAATATCTGGGCCTCATGGGTACAAAAAAGGAAAAAAATATACACTATGAATTTTATTTCATAGTGTATATTTTTAGCTATTCAAATTATTTATTATGATTTAGGTATAATACTAATTACTTACTAAAATTATTACTTACTATCTTCTTTTGCATATATTTCTTCATAAGTTTTTTGTTCATCATTCATATTTTTTACTATTTCTTCTGATTTTTCTCTTCTACATTTTTTATTTAGCATGCATGCTAATCCATCCATGTACAACACCCCTTTAAATGTTCTTTTCTTTAATGTTATTATACTATATTATAATCAATTTATCAATAAAAGTTCCTAAATAATAATAGTTATTATTATATCAAGCCTGATAATTAATAAATTATCAAATAAGATAAGAGAAGTAGCATATAAGTTAATAAATCATATAGTTAATAATACATATTCTACACTTCACTAAATTATTTTAAAGTACATAGTATTTAAGTAAAGTTAGCATTTAAGCAACTTATATAAGAAATATATGCACTTAATTTAACTATTTTATTTAAATAAGCTTATTAGCTTTTAATCCTATAAGATTATAAAAATGTAGATTATTAATTAAAATATATACATATATTATTTCTAAAATTTAATAATATATACATGTAAAATAAAAAAAGATTATATTAAAAATTATTATTATGTTTAAAGTAAAATATCTAATATTTCTACTATTAGATAATTAAAGCTAATTCAAAAATAAATAATTTCAGATAAAGATAATTATTAGTTAATTTTTAATAAAATAATAGCTTTATATAAATATACATATAAAATACTCGATTAGTGTAAAAAAATGACATTAATTTATTTTTTTTACTTTACATATTATTACAAATGTAGCATGCAATAGCTTGTATAATATTATGTATACACCGGTATTGGCTAAAAAATAAATTAAAGAGGTGTTTTATGAAAAAAATTGCTACAATTTTATTATTAACAACTGCTGTAGTTACAGGAAATATTTTAAATGCTTCAGCTTATGGTTCTTACTTAGTATTAAACATTAATTCAAACCAAAGTATAGCTACTAGTTCGAATCAGTATATACCTAATGGAGGGTATATTTCTACTTACAATTACTCAAGTAGTAGTAATTATTTATATGCTGAATTATATAGGGATGATCCCGTTCCTATTCCAAATACTCTTATAGCATCAGAATATATGGCTCCTGGGGAATCCGTTAATAGAACCCTATATTCAATTGCAAGCGCACCACATTATACAGAATTAAATCCTGCTGGCCCAGGATATACAGGATGTAATGGAACTATAGGATACTATTTTAATTAAATAAAACTTATAAATGTAAGAGTGTGATATAATTACACTTTTACATTTAATTAATAAAAAGAGGAAAATATATGGATAAAATAATTAATTCTTTAAAAATACACAATTCAAATATAAAGCATAAGAAAATAATGATTATTATAGGAAGTTTAATCATTTTATTAAGCCAATATGTTAATTACTATTATTACGTGTTAGATAAAAATAAATTATATAATTCATTAAGGGGACAAACTTATGTTATTGCTATATTGACTTTATTTTTCATGATAAATGGATATTTTTTAGGTAAAAGCGAAGAAAAGGATAAATGTGAAGAAGTATTATCATGTATTACAAATGGAGAAATATTCAATTTAACAGGAAAGTTATTACTTGGAGTAATCTACTCACTAATTATTACAAGCGTTTTAGATATTCTTATAATTATTATTTATATGAAAATGGGTAACTTTCTATTATTTAAAGAAGTTATTAGCTTTATTTTTCAATATCATTTTATTCCTATATTAGTAGGATATCTTATTGGTTATATTGTTGGAAATAATATAAAAGGAAATAAGGGGTATTTATTGATAATATTATTATGGTTTTTACTTACACCGTTAAATAATGAGCTATTTAGAGTATTATCAAATATGTTTCATACTATTAATGTAAATTACCTAAAATGGTTATTAACCCAAGGATT
Source organism: Clostridium sp. C8 (assembly GCF_001010885.1). Taxonomy (NCBI): domain Bacteria; kingdom Bacillati; phylum Bacillota; class Clostridia; order Eubacteriales; family Clostridiaceae; genus Clostridium; species Clostridium sp. C8. The sequence continues at coordinate 21,352 of NZ_LBMX01000022.1, forward strand.
TATTAATTCTGAAATGGAGATATATAACAGCATAATAGGAATAAACGTATCAATTACAATAGTAGTCAAAAATATAGTTATATTATTAATTTCTTTGGTGGTAGTTTATAGAAAATATATTAATAAAAAAATTATTATTCCTTCTATAAGTATTGTGATTATTTTTATATGTGGATATATGTACATAAATTCCAAAAGTATAGAAGTAGATATTTTTCAAAATAGGACACAATATGATTTTGTAAAATTCGAAAGAGAAAATCAAAATCCTAATATAAATTATATGATTGAAAGTGTAAATGTGAAAATTAATTTTGATAATAAAACGAAATTTGAATCAAAATTAGAGATAAATAATATAAAAGATGAAAATATAACTTTTTATCTACATCCGTTCTTTACTATAGAGAGTATATCCGATGAATTGGGACAAACTGTAAAATTTACAAGAGATAATGATGAAGTAAATATTGTATTAAATAGCACAGAAACTAAATCATTAGATATTAAATATTATGGATACAGCAAATACGGAATGTATATGAACATGGAGCAGGTATATCTTCCTAACTTTATTAACTATATACCTACTAATAGAACTGGTTTTACAGATGATAATGATATAGAATATTTTATTAGTACAAATTTATCTAATATTAGTTATTCGAATTTAGAATTTAAAGATGGTCAATTAAATGGAAAAAGTAATGATGGTGTTATATTATTGGCTACAGACCAATTAAAAGAAATAAAAATAGATTCCTATAATATTTACTATTCGCCTTCATTGTACAGTGAAGAAGATATTAAATTAAATCTAGAAAAAATAGTAAGTGGATATAAATTTTCTAATAAATTATTTAGTGATTTATTTAATAATGAGGAATATGATATTAAAAATATAGCTATTGTAAATATACCTCTATTACCTAGTTTGATAACAGTTTCAAATGAGTCTTTACTAGTTCAGGATTATAATTCTATAATTAATGATGGAGCATTTTTAGATTATATAATTAGGGGAGAGCTAAAAGGAAATTATCAAAATAATGCAACTAATAATATTTTGATAAATAATGTATATATAAATTTAATTAAAGAATATTCAAATAAAAGATATAATACAAACTTTATGATAAATAGTATCCCTAATGAGGATATAAATTATGATGAAGTAAAAAGAATAGAAAATTTAATAAATAAAATGAATATAGAAGACTTAAAAGAGTTTATAAATGACTATTATAATTTGATTAATAAAGGTGTTAATGTAACTAATATAAGTGAGCTAGTAGATTTATATGAAAAGAGGTATGGCATTGAGTAATATAGTTATTGAAAATTTATCTAAAAGCTACGGTAAGTTAAAGGTTTTAGATAATATTTCTATGGAAATTCCAAAGGGTAACTTTGGCTTGTTAGGTCCAAATGGAGCAGGAAAAACAACGCTAATGAGAACTTTAACAACATTGTTAGATATAGAAAAAGGTAATATTAGTTATGAAGATATAGAATGGAAAAATAAAAATAAAGTAAAAGAGATTATTGGATATTTACCACAAGAATTTTCTTTATACAAAAATGTTAAGTTATATGATGTTATATATTATTTGGCTAACCTAAAGGGTATAAAAAAGAATAATATAGATGAAGAAGTTATAAGCGTATTAGAATTAACGAAACTTAATGAACATAAAAACAAAAAGATAAGAGAACTTTCAGGTGGAATGTTGAGGAGAGCTGGTATAGCTCAGGCACTTATAGGCAATCCTAAAATACTTATAATTGATGAGCCAACGGCTGGACTTGATCCAGAAAGGAGAATTGAATTTAGAAATTTAATTAATGAATTATCAGGAGAAATAACATTAATAATATCAACACATATAGTTGAAGATTTAGAAGCAACTTGCGAAAATATTTGTGTATTAGATAAAGGAAAAATATTATTTAAGGGAAGAGTTGAAGAACTAAAAAATAGAGCCCAAGGTCATATTTTTGAAGGCATTTTTAATAAGGAAAAATTTAAAGATGTTGAAAAACTAATTCATGTAATTAATATAAGATATGAAGGAAATAAAATTAATGCTAGATTTGTATCTCATGAAGAGTTAAGTAAATATGAAAATTCTATTGTAGAAGTTAAACCAACACTTGAAGATGCATATTTCTATTTAAGGAAGTTAAAAAATGAAGAATAAAAATATATTAGAGATAAAAATTTTAGGAAAAGAAATATTTTTGTTTATTCTAATGTTTATAAGTGGCTTATTAATTTACTATTGGCTTATGAGAAAAACTAACATGGCAACATCTAGTTTTATGTTCTTTTCTGAATATTGCTTAACATTTTTTGCAGGAATAATGGGAGTTATTAATACAAAAGAATTAGTTGAGGACGATATTGGAGAAATACTATTTACTATAAAAGATGCAAAAAGGAAATTAGGTATAAATAGACAGTTTAGATTCATGATTTTTTATATAATACTATTAAGTATATATGTTTTTATTTCCTCATTAATATTTAAGGAAATAATATTTATTAATATATTGTTACAATTAATTGCTCAAAGCTTATTTATGAATTCTCTAGGTTTTCTTTTAGTTGTAGCATTTAAAAATAGTGGATTAGCCTTATCTGGAATAGGATTATATTCAGTAGTTTACTACTTTCTATACCTCATAATAAGAAATACATTCATTAATTTTCTAAATATATATGTAACAGGATATTTTGGGTTACCTATAGGTGAAACTGTTTTATTAACAATTAAATGCTTAATATATTCATTGAGTTTTTATATATGTGGACAAATAAATATAAAGAGATGATAATCGTTTAAAATAAAATATATATGTAAAAAAGCTGATATGATTTTCTCATATCAGCTTTTTTCGTGAACCTTTTTTCATTTACGTGCATATTTATAGAAAATTAAAAGGAGTTCATTTAGGAAAAAATACTTGTCATATATAGGCAAGGATAATGAATATATTTTAGTAAAAGGGGGGGAGTAAATGAACTTTGAAGAATTTATAAAAAGTGATAGAGAAAGCAGAAATAAAGAAAAGTTTGAAGGAACATTCCTTGATTATTTAGAAATAATAAAAGAAAACCCAGATATAGCTAAGCTTTCACATAAGCGAATTTATGATATGGTAGTTAGCAAGGGAATAGAAGTACTAAAGGGAGAAGAGAACCCTAAGGTTAAGAAAATATATGGAAATGAATCTATAAGAAAATATGGTTTTTTTAAGGATGATTTTTTTGGTATTGACAAAGTTATAATGAAGCTTGTAAATTATCTACACTCAGCTTCAATGAATGCTGAAGAATCTAGACAGGTTTTATACTTAGTTGGTCCAGTTGGAGCAGGTAAGTCATCTTTAGTAGAAGCTTTAAAGAAAGCATTAGTAGATTGTGCTCCTATATATTCATTAAAAGGTTGTCCAATGCATGAAGAACCATTACATTTAATACCTAAGCATTTAAGACCAAAATTTGAGGAATTATTAGGTTTAAAAATAGAAGGTGATTTATGTCCAGTTTGTAAGTATAAGCTGCTTAATAATTTAAATGGAGAATATGAAAAATTCCCAGTTGAAAGAAAGGGATTTTCTATTAGATCTAGAAAAGGAATTGGAGTTGTCCCACCGGTAGATCCTAACAATCAGGATACATCAATATTAACAGGTTCAATTGATATTTCTAAAATGGATATGTATTCAGAAGATGATCCAAGAATATTTTCACTAAATGGAGCATTTAACGTAGGTAATAGAGGATTAGTTGAATTTATAGAAGTATTTAAAAATGATGTGGAATATCTTCATACAATAATTACAGCAACACAAGAAAAATCTATTCCATCACCAGGTAAAGGATCTATGATTTACTTTGATGGTCTTATAATAGCACATTCAAATGAAGCTGAATGGAATAAATTCAAGTCAGATCATACAAACGAAGCTATTTTAGATAGAATTGTAAAAATAGAAGTTCCATACTGCTTAGAGCTTGATGAAGAAGTAAAGATATATGAAAAAATATTAAAAAAGAGTAACTTTAATGCTCACATAGCGCCACATACAATAGAAATTGCAGCTATGTTTGCTATTCTTTCAAGATTATCTCCATCAGCTAAGGTTGACCCTATAACAAAACTTAAAATTTATAATGGAGAAGATATAGTTGAAAAAGGTGGTACTAAGAGAATTGATATAAATGAATTAAGAGAAGAAGCCGGTTCATATGAAGGCATGAAGGGCATAAGTACAAGATTTATAATTAAAGCAATAGATAATGCTTTATCTAGTTCAGAGCATAACTGCATAAATCCATTAAGTATAATGGAGAGTATAATAAAATCAGTTAAGGAAATGGACATAGCGGCGGAAGATAAGAAAAAATATCTTGGCTTTATGCAAGATACTATAAGAAAGGAATATAACAAAATTCTTGAAAAAGAAATTACAAAAGCCTTTATTCATTCCTTTAGAGAACAGGCTGAAAGTTTATTTGATAACTATATAGATAATGCAGAAGCCTTTGTGAATAAGAGTAAAATTAAGGATATATCTACTGGTGAAGAATTAAATCCAGATGAAGAATTTATGAGAAGTATAGAAGAACAAATTGGGGTTTCAGAAAATTCATGTAAGGGATTTAGAGCAGATGTTACTTCATATATGTTCTATTTAATTAGAAATGGAAGCAAAATAGACTATACATCCTATGAACCTTTAAAAGAAGCTATAGAAAAGAAACTTATGGCATCTGTTAAGGATCTTTCAAGAATAATAACTAAATCTAGAGTTAGAGATACAGAACAAGCTGAAAAATATAACTCTATGGTTGAGGAAATGCAAAATAATGGATACTGCTTACATTGTTGTGATGTCATATTAAAATATGCTGCAAACAACTTGTGGAAGGATTGATAAAAATGGCAATCTTTAGAGACAGTGCAGATAACCCATTAGAGCATGATAGATCCATAGAAGATAGAAGAAGGCATAGGCAATTAGTAGAAAAGTCCATAAAGGAAAATTTGGGAGATATTCTTTCAGAGGAAAGTATAATTGGGGAAAGTAAAAATAAGAAGTTTAAAATTCCAATTAGGGGTATAAAAGAATATCAATTTGTATTTGGGCGAAATAATAAGGGGGTTGCCACAGGAGTCGGAAATGAGAGGCGTGGAGATAAGATTTCAGATGGAAGTCAGGGATCTGGAAAGAATGGGAATAAAGGAGCAGGAAATTCTCCAGGGGATGATGTCTATGAAACTGAAATAACAATGGAAGAGCTTATGGATTATATTATAGAGGACCTAGAACTTCCTAATTTGGATAGGAAAAAATACTCTGAAATAATAACTGAAAGTGCAGGGAGAAAGCGGGGATATCAAAGATATGGAATAAATCCAAGGCTTGCAAAGAAAAAGACAGTTATAGCAAAAATGGCAAGGAAGCAAGGAAAAAAGAGAGCCTTATTAGAAGAAGGAATAAACACTAAAATATCTAGATTTCCTTTTAGAGAAGAAGACCTTAGGTATTACAAAGTTAAGAAAAAACCTAAAAAGGAAAGTAATGCGGTAATGATATTTATCATGGATGTATCAGGATCTATGGATAGCAGTAAAAAGTATTTAGCGAGATCATTATTCTTTGTTTTATCTAGGTTTATAAGAAGAAAATATAATAATATAGCTTTTGAGTTTATATCTCATACAACGGTTGCAAAAAGAGTAAATGAATATGAATTTTTCCATAAAGCAGAATCAGGTGGAACCTATATTTCAAGTGGACTTAATGTAGCTTTAAATTTAATTGCACAAAAATATCCACCAGAAATGTGGAATATTTATCCTATATATGCTAGTGATGGGGATAACTGGAGTGAGGATAACGAAAGAGCTATGAAATCTGTAAGAGATTTATGTGAAGTAAGCAATATGTTTGGATATGCAGAGCTATTACCTTCCACTTACTCTACAACAATGTACTATAGATTTAATAAAGAAATAAATTATAAAAATTTTGTTTCTGTAATAGTAAAAGAAAAGAAGGATTTATGGGATGCATTGAAGATAATGTTATCTAAAGAGCTAAAGGAGGAATAGCTATGGAATACAATGTGAGTACTTTAGAAGCTTGGAATGAAATTATTGAAGCAAAGGCAAGGGAATTTGGACTAAATTTTTATCCGCAAGAGTTTGAAATAATAGGGTTTAATGAAATGTTAGGATATGAGGCATATGTTGGTATGCCTTCTAAATATCCTCATTGGAGTTATGGAAAAGCGTATGATAAAAATAAAACCTTATATTCATTAAATATGACTGGATTAGCCTATGAAATGGTAATAAACTCAAATCCTTGTCTTGCATATTTGATGAGAGAAAATACGTTACTTCTACAAATACTAACAATGGCACATGTTTATGGGCATAATGATTTCTTTGCAAATAATAGAATGTTTGTAGAGGGAACTAATGCTAAAGGTGCATTAGAGATGTTTAAGCTAGATGCAGAAATAATTAGGGGATATATTAACGACCCAAGTATAGGATATGAAAAAGTTGAAAAAATACTAGATGCAGCTCATGCAATTAAATTTCAAATACCTAGAGTTGTTGGAATAAAAGAATTAAGTAGTGAAGAGATAAAAGAGAGTTTAATTGAAGATTATTATTTAAAAAAAGAAAATAGAGGGATATTAGAGGAAAATAAGGATATTCCATTTCCCAATATATCTAAAATACCGGTAGAGCCATTTGATGATGTTATTGGATTTATAATTAAATATAGCTCCTTAGAAGAATGGGAAAAAAATATATTAAGAATAGTAAAAAGAGAAACCAAATACTTTATGCCACAAATAGAGACCAAAATAATGAATGAAGGATGGGCAAGCTTTTGGCATTATAATATATTAAAAGAACTAGATCTTGAGGAAGGACTGCATTTTGAATTTTTAAAAAGGCATAATGATGTTGTAGCACCTATTATAGGAGGATTAAATCCGTATTATATAGGGTTTAAAGTATTCCAAGATATTGAAAGAAGATACGGACGAGATAAGATTTTTGAGGTTAGAAAATTAGAGCGAGATAGTTCATTCTTGAGAAGGTATTTAACTCAAGAGCTTTGTGAAGATCTTAATTTATTTCAATATGCTAAAAAAAGTTTTGATTACGTAATTGAAGAAGTACCAGATGAAATTGGTTGGAAGCAAATAAGAGATTACTTAGCAGATACTTGTGGTGTTGCATCAATTCCATATATAAGGGTTACTGATTTAAATAAAAGGGATTTAAGCATAACATTAGAACATTTCTTCGATGGGCGTGAGCTTGAAATGTCATATGCAAAAGAAACCTTAAAATATGTTCAAGACTTATGGGGGCATAAGGTGACTTTAATAACCAAAACAAAAGAAGGTAAAAGTGTAGAAATAGTTTGTAATGAAGACAGAAAAATATTTATTAATTAAAGTAAGTTCTAAATTGCAAATAAAGGCTACGATAAATAGATATGTTTCATAAGCTAAATATCTACGAAAAGGAGTACTAGTCTCGGAGAACTACTATGCCAAGAGTTTTGGTTAAACTTGCTGCGCTTAGACAAACCAACAACACTAAGGCATAGTAGTTCTTCCTTCACCAAATACTTCTAGTTTCTCGTTATATGCTTATTTTACCGTCTATTTACCTTCGACAACTCATATTAAGAATTTAAATTAATAATAAATTAAGTTATTAGTAAAAAATAATTGAGGAGGGACATTAAAATTTAGTTAAGCGTAGCAGACTATAATTGAGTTTGCTAACTGTTAATTGTTACCTTTTACCTAAGAAGCTTACTTCGCAAAATAAATCTAAAGTTTACATTTAGCATTTGTTACCTGATACCTGTTCCCTGTTATCTAAAAAAATAAAAACAACTATGCACTGTGCCTTGTGAACTATGAACTGAAAAATGCTTCGCAAAATATTACATAAGGTCACATTTAAATGATATATTGCATAAAATATAAGCGTATAAAGTTTTAGGAGAGAAGAATGGAACTAAAAGGAAGTAAAACAGAACAAAATTTATATAAGACATTTGCAGGTGAATCAAGAGCAAGAAGTAGATACAATTTATACGCTGAAAGAGCAAGACTTGATGGCTATCAATGGGTAGGAGAAATATTCGATGAAATAGCAAATAATGAATTAGCTCATGCAAGAGAAGTATATGGAAAGTTCTTGAATTTGGTAATATGTACAAAGAACAATTTGGAAGATTGCATTTTAGGGGAAAGATCAGAATACGAAGATATTTACAAGAGATACGAAGAAGAGGCGAGAACAGAAGGATTCACTGAAATAGCTGATTTTTATAAGGAATTAGCAGAAACAGAAGAAAATCATGCTCAAACTTTTAAAGTTCTATATGACAGGATTGAAGATGGAACAATGTTCAAGGGACCAAAAGGATCATTGTGGGTATGTATGAATTGTGGGTATGTACATGAAGGTGAAGAGGCTCCAATAATATGTCCACTATGTAAATATCCTAGAGCTTATTATAAACCATATTATAAGATCAGCAATGATTAAGGAGGATAGTATAGTGTTTATATCAATACCAAAAGAATTTTTTGTCCCTGTATTGTTTAATGAAGAGTTTAGATATAATTTTGAATCTAATACTATGGATTATGAAACTGAAAGTGAAATAAAAGAAGAGCAAGTTGAAAGTTGTAGATGGAGATTAGCAGATAAAGAAGATTCTGTAGAAGCTTATCATGGAAATGAAACAGAAGAAATACAAGAAGAGGAGATTCAAAACATAGAAGATAAAGTCATGGAGGAAAAGATAGCAAGTTACATGAAAGCATTTATGATATATATTGCTGCTCTTGAAGAGAGTTGTGAAGGGAAAAATAAAGAGGAAGAATTAAAGAAGTCAAATGAATATGCAAATAGATTTAGAAAAATATATGATGAATATAAAAAGATAATTTCAGAAATTAAAGAACCTTTAAGTGATGTTGATAAGGAGAGCTTAGTAAATTACTATATGGGAGAGTTTGAAGCAATGTATCAAGAACATTTAGGTTCATTAAAATGCAAAGAAGAGGATTATGAATATATAAGTAGAGCAATAGAGGAAGTTCTAGAAGAAACAAGAAAGATATTAAAAGAAAGCATAGATGCTTTAAATGATGAAATTATACGTAAACAAAAGAATCAAAAATTAGAAGACAGATTTAAATATGCATCTGAAATTTATAACAAAATAGATGATGAATTTTCAAGTGAATCCATAGAAATGGAAGCAGAAAAAAACAAAAATAATATATAAGTTTAGCATATATTACCTTACAGAATAGAGAGAGGTGATTAATTGCAATATAGAAATTTAATTAAATCTCATTATAATGAAATCAATAACCTAACAAATCTACTTAGTTCTATGGTGAACTCATATAGGCTTTTAGTAGGAGGAGCAAATGAACTAAATAATATATCAGAAGCTAAAAAAAGTCAGGTTAAAGAAGCTGTGAAAAGAGCTGATGATTTAGGTGAAATAATAGATGAAATAATTAAGACTTTAGACGAATGTAGTACATCTTATACAAAGTATTGTAAAATTAAAAAACAATATGTTGATGAAAAAACAAATAAAGATAATATATTGACAGAGATCGATTATGAAGTACAATTCGATAATTCAGAAAGGGAATATGAAGAATAAATTATTTTAAAAAAGCTATTTCAAATATATTTGAAATAGCTTTAGATTTAATTTCATTATTATAGTTTTTTTAGTTTGAAAGTACTAACCATAAGATAAGCTCCAAGCATTAAAAGAACAATTGGAATCCATGGTGTTATTTTATAGTTTAATGTAAAAAATACAAATATGGCTATAAAGCTTCCTGCAATAGTTATAGGAATTCCAGTATAAACACCGTCAAAAGAAGATGTGTTATATCTAGCCAATCTGAAAGCTCCACATATAGGAAATGCTAATAAAACAGCAAAGCCTATTATTCCAGCTGGACCTACTTTTTCTAAATCATACATTAAAAATGTAAGAATAGATGGTGCTACTCCAAAGGATACTAAATCAGCTAGAGAATCTAATTCTTTTCCAAGCTCACTTGTAACATTTAACCATCTAGCTATTCTTCCATCATATCTATCTACAAGTGCTGCTATTATTATAAAGAAGCAAGCAAATAAATAATTTTTTTCAAATGTGTATAAAATAGATATTATGCCACACGATAAATTAATGAATGTAAAAACATTTGGAATACAACTCTTTTTCATAAAATCACTCCTGGTTTAAAAAATACTAAGCAAAGTTAATGCTTTCTTAATATTTTATTATCAATGCAATATTATAACATATATTTAAAATAAATATAAGATGTTTAGAGATTAAATTAATTATTAAGATAAAATTAATAAATTAAGATAAAATTAATAAATTAAGGAAATATTTAATTTGATTTATATGTAAAATATAGTAATATACTATATATATGTTTCAATCAATAATCTACATCATCTTTTACTTAAATTAATATAAGCTGTTAAAATAATTTAGTTAAGAGTAGAATATTTATTGCAACTTCTATACTTATTATATGGAATTATATAATTAATAATACAATAAACCTAGGAGGGGTAATGTGAAAAAGGTAAAATTTATTTATAACCCATACTCAGGAGAAAATTTGATATTAGATCAATTGGATAAGGTTATAAAAATACACCAAGACGCAGGATACACGATTGTCCCGTATAGAATAAATAAAGAAGTAGATGTTATAAATGCTTTTAATGACTTTAAAGAAAATAATTATTATTACGTGTTGATTGCTGGGGGAGACGGAACCATAGATAATGTTGTTAATGCTATGGCGAAATGTGGAATATCAGTTCCAATAGGAATATTACCAGTTGGAACAGCAAACGATTTTGGTAAATTTTTAGGAATGCCATCAGATATATCAAAGGCATGTAAACAAATATTATCATCAGAAGTTACACCAGTAGATTTAGGAAGTATAAATGATAAATACTTTGTAAATGTTGCAAGCACAGGTTTATTTACTGATGTATCACAAAAGACAGATGTAAATTTAAAAAATACAATAGGAAAGTTAGCATATTATCTAAAGGGATTAGAAGAACTTCCAAACTTTAGAAAACTTGACATAAAAATTGATTCAGAAGAGATGAAATACGAAGGTAAAATGTATTTTATGTTAGTTTTTAATGGTCAAACAGCAGGTAATTTCAAGCTAGCAACACAAGCAAATGTTACTGATGGGCAATTAGATGTTATTATATTTAAGGCAATTCCAATAATAGAATTAATACCTTTATTTGTTAAAGTATTAAGAGGAGAACATTTAGATTCAGATAATGTTATTTATTTTAAAACTAATAACTTATATATAGAATCTTATGAAGATATCGTAACTGATATAGATGGTGAAAAGGGACCAGACTTTCCACTTAATATAAAGTGTATAAAAGGTGGACTAAAAATTTTGGGAGTAAAATAATATAAAACTAGAATAAAATAAGACTTTTTTTAATAATTATAAGTAGCAGTAATAAAAAGGTAGGAGTGCAATTGTTAGAATTCAGCTATTTATGTCTTTTGTTATTTATAATTACATTTATTTTATATCTAGGGAAAAAGAATATAGACTTATCACCTAAAAAAATTAAATTATTTATAAGTATCTTATTAATACCAATGATATTAAGATGTATAGTGCTATTATGTGGAGTGATAATAGAAAAACAAGGAATAATATATTTTTTAAAAGAATATGCATTGCTCAATTACTTTAGTATTCCATTAATTATACTATCATCCTTATATATCTTTTTAAGAAATGAAAGAATAAAATTCAGTAGAAATTATATTTTTATGGTAATATTAGGGTTACTATATGGACTTTTAGTATATACATATAAGTTTAGTATAAGTATAACTAATAATTTTGGATTCATTATTTCAATAGAAAATGGAATAATACCAATTTTAATATATTTAATCATATTAGCGTCTTTAGCAGTATTTATATTAATTAATTTAGACAAACCGTTTTCTAATAAAGCTGGTATGAGGATGCTTTTAATAAGCTTAATTATCTACATAGTAGAATACATTTTATTGTTAGGTGGAATAAGCTTATATCCATATGTTATAATTGGAGAAGTATTAATATTAGGCTGCTTATTAAAGTCTATATATACATTTAAATAAAAAAAGATAGTTTGAAAATACCTATATACTAGACACTTATAAAAGGTGTCTAAGTTTATAGGTGTTTTTTATGTGTATTTTTATAAAAAGTGAATAGTGAAGTGTTTAAAACCTTCTCTAATTTTTCCACTTTTTCATTCTTTAATATTTAACTATTAAAAAGGTTGCCTTTTTGGTGGTTTTTAATATAATATAATATTGGAGAATATATGTACAACAAAATAAAAGATATTTATTCTAAATAAATAAGGGGTGAATTTAAATGGAGGGTGTCCCTCAGAGTATTAACTTATCAAAATTGAATATTAGAGTTTTAGGGGAGATAAACTTCATTATAAATTAATTATATTCCATTTTATTTTATTAAATTTATTGTTTAACTCCTCTAAAAGTGAGGAGGAAAAGATATGAAGAAATTATCAGTATTTCTATATACAAATATCCTGGGAAGAAAGATCTTTGATGAATTTGACGAAAGTCTTGGAGAACTTAAAGATATATATGTAACCACTGAAGATGGGTATCCTAGAGTAATTGGTTATAAAGTCAAAAGAGATGGATCAACTTTTCACTATGAATTTAGAAGCATTAATTTTTATCAGCAAGAAAATAGGATAAAAATAGTGACAAGAGGAAGTAAAGAAATACTCCCAAGAACTTATTCTTATCTTTTATCAGAACATTTACTTGATAAAAAAATAGTAGATATAAATGGAAAGCAAGTAGTAAGAGTTGATGATTTAAGAATAGCAGAAATTGCTGGAGAATACAGGGTAATAGCAGTAGAAACAGGTCCTCTTGCAAGATTTAGAAGGATGAATTGTGCAAAGCTTGGTAGTTTTATATACAAGATACTTAGGAAAGATTATGATGATAGAGTTTTAATGTGGGATGATGTTGAATCTTTAGAAATGGTAAATAATAATTTACAAATAGCAGTTCCATATAAAAAACTTTCAACTCTTCATCCAGCAGATCTTGCAGATATACTAGAGAATCTAGATGCAAGTTCAAGAAAACAAATCTTTGAATCATTAGATGAAGACTTGGCAGCAGATACATTGGAAGAGATAGAACCTGAATATAAAGGTAGTATTATAAAAGAATTAAGTGAAACAAAAGCAGCTGAACTTTTAGAGAATATGCCAAATGATGAGATTGCAGATATATTAGATGATTTGGATGACGAAGAAAGAGAAAAAATTCTTATAAACTTAGAAAAAGAAGATGCTGAAGAAGTAAAAGAACTTTTAAGATATGAAGATGAAGCCGTTGGTAGTATAATGAGCACAGATTTTATTTCTTTTAATTTAGATATAACAATAGGAGAAATAATAGATATATTAAGAGAAATGGAAGAACCAGAAGAAGATGAATTATATAGAATTTATATTACAGACGAGGAAGATAGAATATTAGGATCAATAAACCCATCAGATTTAATTTTAAATAAGCCTGATGTTAAAGTTAAAGATATAATGAGTGAAAATATAGAAGTTATTAGACATGATGTTAATGTAGATGAAGCAATAGAACTTGCAGCTAAATATGATTTGTTAGCAATACCAGTAATTGATGAAGAAGACAAGTTAATTGGAGCTGTAAATACTCATGATTTAATAGATGAAATATTATATCCACTTTGGAAGAAAAAAATAAGATAAAAGTAAGTGGATTTGCAATTAGAGTTTTACTTCGTCTCTATATTTTGGAGGCGAAGTTTTTTATAATTTATTACCTTAAGTTTTTAAGTAAATATAAATAAGTTTAGTTTACTTGAAGTTGAGAAATGAAATGATAAAATTTACATATGTCTATTTTTTATAGAAAGCTATACAATTATAGAAATAAAATTGTAATAAACTTTAAAAATAAATTATCTAAATTAGAACTTATATATGGGGAGGAAAATATGATATACAATGGCGTTTTAGATTTAATAGGGAAAACACCAATATTAAAAGTAAATAATTTAGTTGATGAAGATAGTGCTGAAATATATGTTAAATTAGAAAAATATAATCCAGGTGGAAGTGTTAAAGATAGAGCAGCTTTAGGAATGATTGAGAAAGCTGAAAAAGAAGGATTTTTAAAAAAAGGTTCAATAATAGTAGAGCCTACAAGTGGAAATACAGGAATAGCACTAGCTATGATAGGAAAATTAAAGGGATATAAGGTTATAATAATTATGCCAGATAGCATGAGCAAAGAGCGAAGAGATCTAATAAAGGCATATGGTGCAGAACTTATATTAACAGATGGCGCACAAGGAATGAATGGCGCCATAGAAAAGGCTAAAGCTCTAGCAAAGCAGGATAATTACTTTATGCCTCAGCAGTTTGAAAATTTAGCAAATTCAAAAAAACATTATGTAACTACAGCAGAAGAAATATACTCTGACATAAATGATTTAGATGTATTTATTGCTGGGGTAGGAACAGGAGGAACTGTAACTGGGGTAGGAAGTAAGCTTAAAGAGAAAATAGATGGAATAAAAATAATTGCTGTAGAACCAGAAAGTTCACCAGTTTTAAGTGGAGGAAGAGCAGCTGCCCACAATATACAAGGACTAGGATCCGGTTTTATACCCAAAATATATAATCCAGAGTGTATAGATGAAATTAGAAGGGTTTCTGATGACGATGCTTTTAGAGTTACTAAAGAATTTGCGTCAAAGGAAGGAATTTTGTTAGGAATATCTTCAGGAGCGGCTATATTTGTTGCGATTCAAGAAGCAAAAAAACTTGGAAAAGGGAAAAAAGTCTTAGTAATAGCACCAGATGGTGGAGAAAAATATATATCTATGGGAATATATGATTAGTATTAGTTACAAGTAATTTTTACAAAGGGAGGAATAGCTGTGTTTAAAAATTTAAGATATGATATAAACAATATATTAGAAAGTGACCCAGCTGCAAGAAGTAAGATAGAAGTGCTTTTGTTATATCCTTGCATTCATGCTATGATAGCATATAGAATAGCACATTTTTTATATAGTCATAAAAGATTCTTTTGCGCTAGATTATTATCACAAATAGCTAGATTTATTACAGGAATAGAAATTCATCCAGGAGCCAAAATAGGTAAAGGTCTATTTATAGACCATGGAATGGGTGTTGTTATTGGAGAAACAAGTGAAATTGGTGATAATGTTACTATATATCATGGTGTTACTCTTGGAGGTACAGGAAAAGAAAAAGGAAAAAGGCATCCAACAGTAGAAGATGATGTTATAATTGGAGCAGGAGCAAAAGTTTTAGGCCCCATAACACTAAAAAAGGGTTCTAGAGTTGGAGCTAATACTGTAGTTTTAAAGGAAGTGCCAGAAAAAGCTACTGTTGTAGGATGTGCTGGAAGAAATATTATTAGAAATATTAATGATATAATTGAAGTAATAGACGAAGATGGAAATAAAAAAACAATATATAACAATATGATTATATAGGGGTTATCATGAATAAAGAAAATATAATAAATTACTGTAATTCAATAGGTTTAGATACTTTAGGTTTTATAAAATGTAGAGAGTTTACAGAACTTAAAGAGTTCTTTTATAAAAGAAAAAGTCTAGGTCTTGAAAATGAATTCGAAGAAAAAGATATTGATAAGAGAATAAATCCGTTTAATTATATGAGTGAAGGGAAAACTATTATATCAATAGCTTTCCCTTATCTTCATGATATAGATTACTTTGATAATGGTTTTTCTGTTTATACTAGAGGAGAAGACTACCACAAAGTAGTAAAATCTTATTTAGGGAAAATATGTGGATACATTGAAAGTATTGGTGGGAAAGCAATCCCTTTTGTAGATAGCAATTTCTTGCCAGAAAGGTATATTGCTTATTTAGCAGGTATTGGTTTTATAGGGAAAAATAATTTGATTATTACAAAAAAATATGGTTCTTATGTTTTTTTAGGAGAAATAATAACTGATATGGAAATAGATTGTGATGAAAGAGACTTTAAAGAACTTTCACATTTTAAGGAATGTGGAGAATGTGAATTATGCTATAAAGCTTGCCCAAGTAAATCCATAAATCCATATAAGAAAAATAGCAATATATGTGTTTCTTATTTAACCCAAAAAAAAGATTTAGAAGATAAACATATAAAGTTATTAAATGGAAGAGTTTTTGGCTGTGATAGTTGTCAAAATACTTGTCCATATAATGAAAAAATAAATTTCTCAAACATAAATGAATTTTATCCTTTTGATTTTATGAATAAAGAAAATAGTCATGAATTAGCTAACATAAATAATAGAGGATTTAAGGAAAGCTTTTTAAATACATCTTGTGGATGGAGAGGTAAAAATGTTTTAAAAAGAAATGCTTTAATTAAAATAAATAATAATAATCAAGATATAAAATCAATAAAAACAGATTCCCCTTATTTAAAGGATTATGTGGATAGACTTTTAAATAGTAATAAAATATAATATAAGTATAATTAAAGGAAGTGAGGGAGAATAATGTTATCACCAACATTAGTAAAGGTAATAAACATATTACCAGAGTCATTAGTAATAAAGATAACAAAAGTTATTGTAAATAGATTTTTTAAAAAATATGCTAATATTAAAGTAGAAGGTTTTGAAAATATAGAAAAGGTAGAAGGAACTAAAATATTTATATGCAATCATCTAAGTAATGCAGATGGGTTAATATTAGATAAACTTCTTAAAGAAAAATATGATCCAACTTTCGTAGCTGGAATAAAACTTTCAAATGACCCTGTAACAAAACTTGGAACAGCGATGATAAAAAATGTAGGAATAAAGCCAAATTCAGCAGATAAAGAGGCCATAACCAAAATAGTTAAGCTTGTTAAAGGTGGAGAAAACTTAGTTATCTTTCCAGAAGGAACAAGAAGTAGAACAGGTGCTATGATTGAAGGGAAAAAGGGAGTATTATTAATAGCAAGACTTACTAAAGCACAAATAATACCAATTGGAATGTACGGAACAGAAATACTCTTACCTATAAATAAAAATGGTGATATGGGTGGAGAAAAGTTTAATTATGCAGATGTAAATATAAAAATTGGTGAGCCGCTACAATTACCAGTAAAAGAAAAAGATGAAGACAGACATGTTTTTGATGAAAGATGTATGGAGCATATAATGAAGTCAATTTCTATTTTACTACCTGAAAAATATAGAGGAATATATAAGTAGGTGATTTTATGAAGCAAAGAACAAAAACAATATTAGAAAAGCTTAAGGAAGATTATCCAGATGCAAAGTGTGAGTTAAATCATGAATCTGCTTTTCAACTTTTAGTTGCTACTATATTATCAGCTCAAACAACTGACAAAAAGGTAAATGAAATAACTGAAACTTTATTCAAAGATTATCCAGATTTAGATGCTTTTTTAAAGCTTACAACAGAAGAATTAGAAAAGAGAATAAAACAAATTGGATTATATAGAAGTAAGGCAAAAAATTTAATAATGATGTGTAACCAGTTAAAAGAAAATTTCAATGGTGAAGTTCCAAAAACTATGGAGGAAATAACATCACTTGCAGGAGCAGGACGAAAAACTGCAAATGTAGTTTTATCCAATGCCTTTGGAGTTCCATCTATAGCTGTAGATACTCATGTATTCAGGGTTTCAAATAGATTAGGCCTTGCAGATTCAGATAATGTATTAGAAGTAGAAAAGCAATTACAAAAAGAACTTCCTAAAAAAGAATGGAGTTTAGCACATCATTTGTTAATTTTTCATGGAAGAAGATGTTGTATTGCTAGGAATCCAAAATGTGAACAATGCAGTTTGACAAAACAATGTAAATATTATAAAGAAATTAGCAAAAACAAAGTTAGTAAAAGTAAAGTTAATAAAAATATAAAATTATAGTATCAGATTTAGTATTAAGTTTATAATTAATGTTAATACATAAAAATAAATTAAAATTAATAATTTAAAAATAGTAAATGAGTTGAAGATAATAAATAAATGAAACAAATATGTATATAAAAAGGGTGTAAAGTTATAAATTTTATACCCTTTTATAAATTTAGTTTACTTTTATTGCTTTAATCATACATTGTATAGTGATATAATTAATAAAGATTTAAGTAAGTAAATTTTATAGTAAATTGGAGGACTTGTTATGAAGGTTGGAATATTAATGGGGGGAATATCTTCAGAAAGAGAAGTATCATTAAATAGTGGAAAGTCTATGATGCAACATATAAATAAAGAAAAGTATGAAGTTGTTCCTATTGTAATAGATAAGAAGGAAGATGTTATAGAAAAGGTGAAGGATATAGATTTTGCTTTACTTGCACTACATGGAAAATTTGGGGAAGATGGTACTGTTCAAGCTGTACTAAAAACTTTAGGAATTCCATATTCAGGTTGTGATACATTAAGTAGTTCATTATGTATGGATAAAGATTTAACTAAAACTATATTAAAAGCTAATAACATAAGAACAGCAAGATGGTTAAATGTTAAATCAATAGAAGAAATTGATTATGAAGCTATAGAAGAAATGAAATATCCAGTATTTATAAAACCAACAAATGGAGGCTCAAGTGTTGCAACATTTAAAATAACTAAAAGAGAAGATGTTGAAAATGCTGTTAAAGAAGGCTTAAAATGGGACAATGAAGTTATGATTGAGGAATTTGTAAAAGGAGATGAAATAACTTGCCCTGTATTTGAAAATGAACTTTTTCCAATACTTGCAATAAAGGCTAAAACAGATTTTTATGATTATGAACAAAAGTATTCAGCAAACGGAGCAGAGCATTTTGCTATAAATTTAGAAGAAAAGCTTTATAAAGAAGTTAAGGAAATGGCACTTAACACATATAAGGCACTAAAATGTTCTGTATATGCAAGAATAGATATGATAATCACAGAGCAAGGAGTTCCATATGTTTTAGAAGTAAATACTTTACCAGGAATGACAGCAACTAGTCTTTTCCCACAAAGTGCAGGAGAAAAGGGAATAAGCTATACCAATTTTATAGATATGATAATAGAATATTCACTAAAGAATTTTAAATAAGAAAAATATATTTATAATTCGACCGTAAGGAGTAGGAAGTTTAATTTTATCAGGAAAAATTAATTTCGAGAAAATTAGGTGGTATAAATGAAGAAATGGGAAAGTAGTGAATCTTATAAAAGTATTAATAAAATTATAGACATTTTGGGGGTTATATTAACTTTATTTTTAGTTATAATTACATTTATGCATTGGAAAGATGCAGCTGATATAGTACCAACTCACTATAATATGAGAGGTGAGGTTGACGGATATGGTTCAAGAAATACAATATTATATATATTACCAATAGCATTAATAATATATATAGCTATGAGCATTTTAGGAAGATATCCTCAAATATACAATTATGCAGTAAATATAACTACTGAGAATAAAGAAAAACAATACAATATGGCATCAACTTTTATGAGAGTTATCAATGTTGAGATTATGGTAATATTTGTATCAATGCAAATAAGATTAGATATAACAGGAAATAACAATGGTAATTCATTCCTAATATTTTTACCAATAGAATTAATTATTATTTTTGGTAGTATTGCATTTTACATTTATAAATCAATAAAAAATAAATAAATTATTTTATTAATAATGAAAGTACACTTGTTTTTTAATTAATAAGTGTACTTTTTATTATTAGATTTAAATTGCGAAGCATTTTTCAGTTC
>NZ_LBMX01000023.1:0-33223 GCF_001010885.1 Clostridium sp. C8
AGTTCACAGTTCACAAGGCACAGTTTACAGTTGTTTTGATTTTATAGGTAACAGGTATCAGGTAACAAGTACTAGAAGTAAACTATAATTAAAAATTAAGAAACATCTACTTCAAGGTAAGCTTAGGGACAGTAGTTAGTTTTGTGCCACAAAATAACCTAAATTTTTTCATTCTTTAATTTATAAATTGCTTTGCAATTTATATCATAACCTGTTACCTGTTACTTTATTCCAAAAACTGTGAACTGTGAATTGTGCGCTGTGAACTATATAAATTGCTTCGCAATTTAAATCTATAGTGAAGTATTTTCTCGAAATATGAAACGTATAATAAAGTGAAGATAATATATTTATATAAAAATGGGAGGAATTATTGTGAATTTAATTTTTATAGTTCTAATCGTATCTATTTTAGGACTACTCTTTGCAGCTTATCAATTATATCTAATACTAAAAGAAGATGATGGAGATGAAATTATACAAAAGATTTCAAACAGTATTAAAAAAGGAGCAAATGCATACTTAAAAAGACAATATAAAGGAGTAGGAATATTCTTCGGTTTAATGTTTGTCATATTCTTATTTCTAAGCATATTTGATTATGTTTCAATTTTTGTACCATTTTCTTTTATAATTGGTGGCTTCTTATCAGGCTTAAGCGGATATATTGGAATGAAAGTTGCAACTAATGCAAATGGAAGAACAACAGCCGCTGCTAAGAAAAGTTTGAATGGAGCTTTAAATATCTCTTTTAAAAGTGGAGCTGTAATTGGAATTGTAGTAGTTTCTTTAGGATTATTTTATATAGCATTAGGGTATTTATTTCTAAATTGTTATTATAATTACTTACCAGAAGGTGAGAGAGTAGTTGAAATAGCATCAAATATATTGACATTTGGTATAGGGGCATCTTCTATGGCATTGTTTGCTAGAGTTGGAGGAGGAATATTCACTAAAGCAGCTGATGTTGGAGCGGATTTAGTTGGAAAGGTTGAAATAGGAATTCCAGAAGATGATCCAAGAAATCCAGCAGTTATAGCTGATAATGTTGGAGATAACGTTGGAGATGTTGCTGGGATGGGAGCAGACTTATATGAATCATACGTAGGCTCACTAGTTTCATCTTGTGCATTAGCAGTAGCTGCAGGATTATCTGTAAAAGGAGTAGCAGTTCCTTTATTAGTTGCAGCTTTAGGTGTAGTAGCATCTATAATTTCTACATTCTTTGTTAGAACTAAGGAAGATGCAACACAAAAAAATCTTTTGAAAGCTTTAAGAAGAGGAGTATATATATCATCCATATTTGTAGCAGTTGGAGCCTTTTTCATTGTAAAAGCATTATTAGGAACTGAAAACATAGGAATTTATTTTAGTATCCTATCAGGACTATTATCTGGAATATTAATAGGATTTTTTACAGAATACTATACCTCAGATAATTATAGTCCAACAAAAAAATTAGCTGATATGACGAAGACGGGTCCAGCAACGACAATAATAGGGGGGCTATCTTTAGGAATGGTATCAACAGCAATTCCGGTGATTATCGTTTCAATATCAGTTTTACTAAGCTTTAACTTATCAGGAGGCTCAAATGATTTTAATTTAGGTTTATATGGAATAGCAATTTCAGCTGTAGGAATGTTATCTACTTTAGGAATAACGCTAGCAACAGATGCTTATGGACCAATAGCAGATAATGCTGGAGGAATAGCAGAAATGTCAAATCAAGATCCAGAAGTTAGAAAAAGAACTGATGCTCTAGATTCCCTAGGAAATACAACAGCAGCTACAGGAAAGGGATTTGCAATAGGTTCAGCAGCACTTACTGCTCTTGCTTTTATTGCAGCGTATAAAGATTCAATCGAAAATATGGTTAAAAGTGGAGTTTACAAATTTGAATTCAATTTATCTATATTAAATCCACAAGTTCTTATAGGTCTATTTATTGGAGGAATGATTACATTTCTATTTTCATCAAAGACAATGGATGCAGTTGGGCGGGCAGCATCTAAAATTGTTGTGGAAGTAAGAAGGCAATTTAAAGAGATTCCAGGACTTATGGAAGGAAAGGCAGAACCAGATTATGCTTCATGTGTTGATATTTGTACAAAATCATCTCAAAGGGAACTTATAACAATAGCAGTAATTGCTATTGCTACACCAATTGTAGTTGGTTTATTATTAGGACCAAATGGGGTTGCAGGATTATTAGCAGGATCTACAGTAACTGGATTTTCCATTGCAATCATGATGTCAAACTCAGGTGGAGCTTGGGATAATGCTAAAAAGTATATTGAATCAGGAGTTCTAGGAGGAAAAGGCTCAGATTGTCATAAGGCTGCTGTAGTTGGAGATACTGTAGGAGATCCATTTAAAGATACCACAGGACCATCTATAAATATATTAATTAAGCTTATGTCAATGGTATCAATAGTATTTGGTGCATTAATACTTGCTTTTGGAAATCTCTAAAATTATTTAAAATATAATAAATTAACTCTTTATTAGAAATATTAGAATATAATATAAAAGAAAATGCATATTCCTTACTACACTATTTAGTTGTTCTGATAATAGTATTGTAAGGGAATATGCATTTTTATTAATAGCTAAAATTTTATACTAACGATAAAGTTAATATACTTTATATAATAGGTATAAATGTTAATAAGATAATACTTTTTCCATTATTTGTTGACAAGCTTTGGCTACGGTTGTAAACTTGAATTAAGAATTACAATCGTAATCAAGAGAGGGAAAATTTATGGGGAATTTACCGAAAATATCAGATGCAGAATGGGAAGTCATGAAAGTAATATGGAGTTTAGAAGAAGTAACGTCAAGTGAAGTTATTGAAAGCCTTAGAGGAAAACAATTATGGAAGAAAACTACTATAAAAAGTCTTATTAGTAGATTGTTGAATAAGGAAGTTATTAGCTTCAAAAAATTTGGAAAGGAATATTTTTATTTTCCTCTTATTTCTGAAGAAGAATGTATTAAAGAAGAAAGCGAATGTTTTTTAAGGAAGGTATTTAATGGATCTGTAAATGAAATGTTAGTAAATTTTATTAAATCGGATAATCTAACTAAAGAAGATATAAATGAATTAAAAAATATATTAGATGAAATAAAATTTTAATTAGCCAAAAAACTTTATATATTCCTGATAAAAATAAGAGCACTTTAGTGCTCTTATTTTTATAGTTAAAAGTCGATTAAATATCTGTCAATTGTTTGATGTGTACTAACAATTGTATCACTGCTCATTTTACATTGCCTTAAACTCTTATTATCTCTTAATAATAAGGAGTAGATTAAATCAATTGTAAACAATGTCATTAAGCTATTAGAAAGGGATAATGAATTAGCAGCAATAATTTTATCAGCAGTAATTAACTTAACATCAACTATGTCATTTAATTTTGGGGAGTCATTACTTGTTATTGAAATTATTTTAGCTCCACGTTCTTTTGAAGCTATTAAAGCAGGATAGATATCCTTACATAGTAATGTAGGGACTATAACAATTAATAAATCCTTAGATGATATATTAGAAGTACATAGATGAATATCTAAAATATCAGTATGAGATTTTACATTTAACCCTATTAGTGATAATTTAAAGGCAAATTCATTTGCTACAAAAGATGTATTTATTAAAGAGATAATATGAATATTATTTGCTTCTTTAATAAGGTTTGCACTTTTAATTAATGCTTCTTCATTTAGCATAGCTGATGTATTATTAATAAGTTGTCTATAATCAAGTGATACTGATTCAATTATATTAGTATCTTTGTTTAAATAATTTTGAATTTCTCTAGTATTATTAGAAGTACTCTGAGCTAATGCTATTTTAAAATTATTAAAACCTTTATAACCTACCTTTTTACAAAAACGGTTAATACTAGCTTCTGAAGTACCAATTGCCTTAGCTAAATTGGTTATCGTATTTGTAATTACAAAGTCTGTATTATTAATTACGAATTGGCTTATTTCATTTTCACTAACTGTAAAGCTAGATTGTAACGAGATTATTTTCGAAATTACAACAGATGTCATTTAACATCCTCCTATAAAAAAGTTGTTTCTTATATGATAACAAATTTTTCTATTATAAACAATATTCATAGCTAGTAATAATAGGTAAAAATATTTGATAATTATTATAAGTGATAAATATGTATAGTAGAAAAATAAATGGCCTATTTTCAAAAAGTATGAAAGTTTTTGAAAAAAATATTCAAAAGCATTGACTGGGAATGAAAAAGATGGTAATATTTAATTAATGTTAACGTTAACAAACAATTGATAATATATCTGTATTCCATGATAAACTTATGATTGAATTATGGTAATTGTAAGTTTAGATAGATCAATTAATTATGGAGGAATGCTTAATGCTAAATATTATAGAACATGGTAAGGTTTATGATTTAATTGTAGCTGGTGGGGGAATATCAGGCACTATTTCTGCCCTTTCGGCTGCTAGAAATGGAGCAAAGGTTTTAATTGTTGAAAAGAATGGATACTTAGGCGGTGCCTTAACTGCATGTGGGGTAGGACCAATGATGACCTTTCACGCAGGAGAAAAACAAGTTATATTAGGAATAGGTGAAGAGATTGTACAAAACTTAAAAGCTAGGGGGTACTCTCCAGGACATGTTCGTGATACAACAAATTATATAAGCTACTTAACCCCCTTTAGTACTGAGGGAATGAAAATAATATTAGATGAAATGATAACTGAAGCTAAATGTGATGTGTTATATCATTCATTTATTGCTGGGGTAGATTTTGAAAATGAAGAAGTAAAATCCATTTATATTTGTAATAAGGATGGGCTAACTTCTTATAAAGCAAAGATATTTATTGATGCAACTGGTGATGCGGATATTGCAAATTACTGTAAAGTTCCATGTAAATTAGGAAGAGAATCTGACAGTGCAATGCAACCAATGACAATGAATATGAAATTATACGATGTTGACAGCAAAGAACTAAGAAATTATGCTAGAGAGAATTCAGAAAAATTTCCTAGATTAAATAAGGATATTAGTTTATTAGATTCAGCTCAAACCTTATCTTTTATAGGATTTGATGAAGAATTTAAGGAAGGTAAGAGAAAAGGTGAATTATCAATACCTAGAGAGGATATACTATTTTTCGAAACTTCAGTACCTGGAGAATTTATTATAAATACAACAAGAATAATTGAACATAGTGGAGTAGATGCAAAAAGTATCTCTGAGGCTGAATTCATTGGTCGTAAGCAATGTGAAGAACTATACAATTTTCTAGTAAGAAGAATACCAGGATTTAAAAATGCAAAAGTTGTAATAACGGGACCTTCAATTGGAGTTAGAGGAAGTAGACAAATATGTGGGAAATATACATTGACTGCAGAGGATGTTTTGGATAGGAAAAGATTTGAAAATGTAATAGCTCATTCCGCTTATCCAATTGATATTCATAACCCTAAGGGAGAAGGTACTATGAGTGTTCATGCTAAATCTTTTGATGATTATTATAGTATTCCATACGATATTATGGTGGTTAATGAATTTAAGAACTTATTAGTCACAGGAAGATGTGTATCAGCAACTTTCGAAGCTCAAGCAGCAATTAGAACAACACCAACATTGACAGCATTAGGACAAGCAGCTGGGGTAGCTGCAGCATTAGCAGTTAAATATGGTGATACTAGGAATATAGATATTAAGGAATTACAATCTTTATTAATTAAACAAGGAAGTTATATTGAAATATAGGGGGAATAATTATGAATAGTACATTACAATTAATTTTGATCTTAGTGGTATTTCTCGGTTTGGTAGGGCTAATGGTAGGAAGGAAGATTTCAACAATTTTAGCATTACCAATTATGGCAATAGCAATAGCATTTATAGCTGGCATTCCTTTTATGGCACAAGACCCAGAAAAGTTTACTATAGCTAAAAATGTATTAGAAGCAGGCTCCATGAGAATGAGTACAGCAATTGCTGGTCTTATATTTGGATCCTTATTTGGTAAAGTTTTAAGTAAGGTTGGTATTACAAGTACAATTATAAAAAAAGCTGCTGAACTTGCTGGAGATAAGCCGTTACCAATAGCCTTAGCATTCTTAGCTGTATCTTCAGTAATATTTGCGGCATCTAATGGTCTTGGTATGGTAATCCTAGTAGGTACAATCATTATACCAATTATGATATCAGCAGGATTAAGCCCATTAGTTAGTGGAATAGTTTTATTGCTTTCAAACGGAATTGGAGTAACATTCTCAGTTAGTACATTAGCAGTTTATATTGATGTTTTAGGTTTACCGCTTGAAACAGTTACAAAGTATTCATGGTTATGTGGAATCCCATTAATAATCGTAGCAGTTTTTATGATAGTATATTTTGTTAAGTATCAAGGAAAAATTAGAAAAGCGTGGGCAATGCCTACAGACGCACAAGCAAGAGGAACAGAAAAGAAAGTTAGAACTATAGCGTTAATTAGTCCAATTATCCCAGTAGTATTAGTATTCGCTTTTAAACTACAATTAGTACCAGCAGTTATTATAGGAATTTTAATTGCACTTATTTTATCTACTCCCAAAAATCCTTTACACATAGTATCAAGTGCTTTTGTAGAAGGTATTCAAGATGTTGCAGGTGCAGCAGGATTAATGATTGGTATAGGTATGTTATTAAATTCTGTAATGTCACCAGAAGTAGCAGCAATCCTTCAACCAGCTATTAATTTATTAATACCATCAAATCCAATTATGTATATATTAGTATTTGGTTTATTATCACCACTTGCAATTTATCGTGGACCTTTAAATGTATGGGGATTAGGAAGTGGAATTATTGCTTTACTTGCTGCAGGAGGAATGAATCCTATAGCTGCTATGGTAGCTTTACGTTTAGATTCAAATGTGCAAGCTGTATGTGATCCTACTAATTCTCATAATGTATGGGTTGCGGATTTCACTAAACAAGATGTAAATGAAATAATAAAGAAAACAATTCCTTGGATTTTTCTATCAACAATTGTTGGTTTAATAGTAGCAGCATTCATGATTTATTAGAATTAGATTCATCTAAGACTACCTTAAATAATGGAAGTCTTAGATGAACTATACATTGTATATAAGATAGGAGGATTTATTATGAATAAAGTAAGAATCGGGATAGATGTTGGTGGAACTTTTACAGATGCTGTAGCAATAGATAATGAAACATATGAATTAATAGCTAAAATGAAAATTCCAACTACTCATGAAGAAGGGGTAGCTGTAGGAGTTGTAAAGATAATAAAAGCAATATTAGAAGAGAATAATATTTCTCCTAATGACGTTGTATTCATAGCTCATGGAACAACGCAGGCTACAAATGCTTTATTGGAAGGTGATGTAGCAAGCGTTGGTATTATTGGTATGGGTACAGGTTTTGACTCAAGAGGTGCAAAGAAGGAAACTAACGTAGAGAATATTGAATTAGCTCAAGGTAAGTATTTAAAATCAGAGCATTTATTTATTGATTCTAAAGATGTTAATGAAGCTTCAATAAATGAAGCAATAAATACTTTAATTAAGGATAAATGTGATGTAATTGTTGCTTCAGAAGCATATAGCGTAGATAATCCAGAAAATGAACAGAAAGTAATTGAAATTGCAAATGGAAAGGGTTTATTTGCTACAGGTGGACATGAAATTTCTGAATTATATGGATTAAAAATGCGTACGAGGACAGCAGTTGTAAATGCTAGTTTAATACCTAGAATGATGCAGACAGCAAATATGACAGAAAAGGCTGTAATAGATACGGATATAAAATCAAACTTGATGATTATGCGCTGTGATGGTGGTGTAATGAGTATAAATGAAGTTAGAAAAAGACCTATTTTAACAATGTTATCTGGACTTGCAGCTGGAGTTGCTGGTGCATTAATGTATGAAAAGGTTTCTGATGGAATATTCTTTGAGGTTGGTGGTACAAGTGTAGATATTTCTGTAATAAAAAATGGTAAGGTAATGATTAAATATGCTCAAGTTGGAGGTCATAAAACATACTTAAGATCTTTAGATGTTAGAACATTAGCCATAGCTGGTGGTAGTATGATACGAGTTAAGGATAAGAAGATAGTAGATGTTGGACCAAGAAGTGCCCATATTGCAGGAATTGAATATGAATGCTTTACAGAGGAAAAGAAGTTTTCATTACCTAAAATCAAGTTTATTTCACCAAGAGATGATGATCCAAAGGAATATGCAGTAGTTGAAAGTGGAGGTGGTAATGATTATTCATTAACACTAGCAGGTGCTGCGAATATTTTAAATTATGTTCCAGAAGGTGATTATGCTAGAGGAAATATTGAAAGTGCTAGAATTGCATGGGCAACTTTAGCAGAATATGTTGGCTTAAGTATAGAAGAAGCTGCTAAGGAAGTAATGAAGATTGCAATAAATAAATTATCTATAGTAATTGATGAATTAATTCAAGAATATGATCTAGATAGAAAATTCATAGTCCTTGTAGGTGGAGGTGGAAGTGGTGCAGTTGTAGTAAATGCATTAGCTGAACACTATGATTTCAAATGGAAGTTAGCAAAAAATGCACCATTTATTTCAACTATAGGTGTTGCCCTTGCAATGGTAAGAGAGCAGATAGAACGTACAATAGTTAATCCTACAGAAGAAGACATTAAGCGTATACGTGCAGATGTAATAGAAAAGATTATTCAATCTGGAGCAAATGAAGAAACGGTAGATGTCAACATAGAAATTGATAGTCAAAAGAATATTGTACGTGCAGTAGCAACTGGTGCCACTGAATTTAGAAACAAGGATTTGAATGCAAAATCACTTAACCAAGAAGAGTTATTAAAAATTGCTTCTGAGGCTTTAGGAAGTAATTTAACTAATGTGTCTCCTATTTTTAGTACAGGTAGATGGCATTTAATTGAATCCTTAGTTGAGGAAAGTAAGTTATTTGGATTAATCAAAAAGAAAAAAAGTAGTAGTTGTGTAATAGATCGTGAAGGTGTAGTGAGATTAAAGAAGGAGAAGGCATTTTTTGTGGAATTCTCAAAATCTGAAATCCACAGCAAATTTGTTGAATTTGTTGATGAAAACACTACATTCTCTGATGCAAACGCAACTATACCTAAAGTATTTCTATTTTATAAGGAAAAGATGCTTGATTTAACTGGTATGCAAAATTTAGAACAGTTATTATCAATCACTGACTTAGAAACTGAATTCTTAAAAGATGATGACAATATAATTGCTGTAGCATATAAATAATTTTGAAATGAGGGAATATCATGACAAGGATTGAAGATTTAGATCAGGTGCTTGCTTTTGGTGAAATATCTGAAGATTTACTTTTTCATAAAATTGAAAAATATAAGGTGAAAGACTATATATTAAAAAGCTTAGAGATTGGATATGAAGTAGCTGATTTATATAGTGTTCACGATATATTTGAATTATATAAAATTAATGAAATAGATATCGAATACTCACAAAATAATGGTAACTTTTATAATGTTAATTTCAGAGCACAATTTGAGTGGGATAAACATAATAAAAGCAAAGTTATAATTTATAAAGATTCTATAAAAGAATTAGCTAATATTAGTGGTATATCAGAAGAATTATCACTAAAGATTCATCTATGTCATGAATTTTTTCATTATCATGAATTATCAAATAACACAGTAGTTTCAGAGGTTTTAGACCCAGTTGTTACAGTAAAGTTTATGAATTTTAAGCGTAAGGCAAATATAAGTAGGTGCAGTGAAATAGCAGCCCATGGATTTACTAAAAAGATACTAAAGTTAGATTGTCTTCCCAATTTTTATGATTATAAATATCTTATGAATATAGGCAAGATAAAAGATACATACTTAGATGAATTGGCGGATATGTACAAGAACTATTGTATGTAGAAGTCAAAGATAGTAATAAGAATTTGTAAAGTATATCAAAAAGAGTCTAAACATAAAGGAGATAGGGATGAAAAAAAATATTTTGAAAAGGACAAGTATAATTTATCTTGTTGTAATGATATTTGCAAATTTTACATCTGCTTACGCTTATAATATTGGACAGCAGGATATATGGAATATAATCAACAAGAGTATGTCAAATATAGGTAATTGGAGAGAAGTTGGTGCTGGTAATGGTAAAGTGATTTTTAATGAAGATGAAGGGTATGCTAACATTTCAAAATCAACTTTATCTGATAATGAACAAGGAAAATATCTATGGTTAGCCTCACCTTCCAATTTAGATTTACCGGACAATGAAGCTTTTACAGTGAAAATAGAGGCTAGAGTTCCAGCTCCTATTGCTAGCGGTGGTAGTGAGATATCAATAAGGACTAAGGGGATTGATAACAATGAAAATGGAAGAATCTCAAAAATATTTTTAACATACGGTGATGATAAAACAGGTAAGGTTACTGCAATTAATTGGAATGGAGATAATAAAGTAGTTAATATAGATACGACTATGTGGCACGAATATACATTCCTAATTGGAGAACGTGATAAAACTACTGGAAATAGAAGTTTCGATTTGTACATTGATGATAATAAGGTATTCGAAAAGATAGATGCTGCTAAAATGAAGGATGGAGACTTGGTAAGATTAGGTGCAGATGTAGGAAATCTTTGCAATCTAGATGTTAAGTCAGTACAAATAGGGAATGGTACTATTCTACCTGAGAAACGAAAAGAAATATCCGAAGTAACACTTTCATCTTACACTCATAAAGAGGGAAGTGAAAATACTATAAGAACATCAATTAAAACAAATTTAGTTGATGATGGCACAGTTTTTGAAGCTTTATTGGTAGATTCAAAAAATATACCTGTTAGTGGCATAAGAAATGAAGGTACTATTATAAATAATCAAGGTGAGATAAATTTAATTTTGCCAGATTCTCTTAAAATAGGGACATACTATGTACAAGTTAAATTTGATAACATTTCAAGAAATTCTGATCAATATATAATTACTGAAAACTTAGAGGCACCAGTTTTTCCTACCTTCTATTCAATAGATGAAATCATAAAAATTGATGATTATAAGTATAATCCAACAAAGGAATTTAATTTTCCTTCAATTGTAGATACAAAGGTTCATCCAATAGAAAATTCAATTGATCGTTATTATATGTTCTATGCACCACATGATGCTCCAGCTGGAATATGTTTAGCAACAGCACCAACTTTAGATGGACCATGGACTGAATATGGAAGTAATCCTTTAATATCCAATAGTTGGGAAAGTGAGAATGGGAATTACTATTATAATGTAACACATGTTTCATCTCCAGATGTAATGTGGAATTCTACGTATAATAAGTACTTTATGTACTTCCATGGAGAAAATAATGTAACAAGATATGCTACATCAGATGATTTAGTAAATTGGACATATGGTGGTGAATGTGTTAGAGCTAATGATTTCTCACCAACAGGTAAAGGTCTGACAGAATCAAGCTATGCACGTGTAGTGGAGCATGAAATTCCTGGATTAGATAATAAATATATAATGACAATTATGATAAATAACACTGCCAATATGAGAAAAATCTATTATGCTCATTCGAAGGATGGAATAGATTGGACTCCTGTAAAGGAAGCATTGGTATCGCCAGATAGTGACCCAAATATGAATTATGCTGGAAATATATCTGGAGCATATTTTATGGAATGGGAAGGCAGATATTATATAATGTGTCATGGAAGTACAGGAAATATGTATTCAGTGGAAGTTGGAGAGAGTCTAGATAAAGAAATCCATTGGGGTGTATTTTATGACTCATCAGATAGTTATCCAGACTACGCAAGATCTGGTGCTCCTGTATTTATACAAGATGATGAAGGTGTTTGGCATATGTTTTATGAGGGTGGAAAACGTCTTCATGCCAATATAATTCATGCAAAAGAATTAAGTGATGAAGAGAAAAATGAAATTAAATATGTTTCTCTTAAAATTAATAAGCCAAATTTAATAGTTGGTGAAAATGTAGAACCAGAGGTTGAAGTATTATTAAAGGATAATAGAATTTCAGACTTAAAGAATATAGACCTTAAGTTTAATAGTAGCAATGAAAATATATTAAAGTCTGAAAATGGTAACTTAATTGCATTGGTTCAAGGAACAGTAGAACTATCAGTTACTGCAACTTATAATGGCAAAAGTATAACTAGTGATATAGTAACCCTAGGAATTTTTGAAAATATAGAGTTACCTGAATTTAAAGCTGGAGAAACAATATTAAATAGTAATCAACTAACTAAAGGAACAGGATCAAACATTCAACTTCCTTCAGTAATTAAAGCAAAAGATTATTTTGAAAGTCCTATTGATAATTATTATATGTATTTTAGCTATGTTAGTGGAAGTGGTGGAATTGCTTTAGCTACAGCTCCAAGTCCAGAAGGACCATGGACTCCATATAATCACGGAGCACCAATTATAACAAGCACTTTAAGCGGAGATTCTAAAGGAGATGTTACAGGTGCAGCTCCAATATGGAATAATGAATCTAGTGAGCTTAATATGTATTATAGTCAAGCTAAGAATTCAGTAATGTTAGCTACCTCTAAAGACGGTATTAACTTTAATTTTAAAAAGAAAGTCATAGATTTAAGTGACTTTAATGGAAAGAGTAGTCAAGCCTATCAAGTAAGTGTTTATAATAATGAGATAACTGACAATGGAAATAAATATACAATGTTACTAACAGGTAATGTTGGAGGTAAAAGACAAGTTAACTATGCAACTTCTCAGAATGGAGAAGATTGGGAAGTAAATGAAGAGGCATTAATCACGCCAATAGATAAGGATAAAGGTAATATTGCATCACCAAGGTTGCTGATATGGGATAATAATAAATATATTGTATTTCATAATTCAAATGGAGATATAGAGATTGAATCTATAAGTGATGATTTTAGGGCTGTACAGAGAATTGGTACACTTTATGATTCAATTTTAGAAGAACCTGATTCAAATAAAGCATCAGATGCTTGGTTTTATGAGGAAGATAATATATTACACATGTATTATACAGCAGGAAGCACTGCAGGTACAGGATCAATTCCTAGTTCAAGGATTGCTCATACTTCAGTTGTAATAGAAGTTCAACCTACAGATCCAGGTGAAGAGCCTGAAAATCCAGGAGAAGGAACTACAGATCCAGGTGAACAGCCTGAAGATCCAGAAGAAGGGTCTACAGATCCAGCTGAGAAGCCTACTAATCCTATTGAAGAATCAAATGAGATTGGATATCTACCGAATACAGGGGATGCATCATCTAAACTACCGTATATAGCAAGTATCCTTATAGTAATAGGAATATTTATATTTGCTAAAAAGGGAGAGAAGATTAAGGTATAAATAGAATTAGATGAAAGGATCATATTAAGAAGCTTATAATTACTTCCTGATATGGTCTTTTTAAGGAGGGATATTAATGCAACCACGTTGTACAATAATAAATAAACCATTAAGTCCTTGTATTTATCAAAGAAATAATGAAAATAAAGCAATTATACCTATTGAAATTATTTATACAAGACCTGTTGTAACAATTAAAGTTAAGGCAACTGGTAAAGATGTTGAAACTCCATGGATTAATTTAGAATTATATTATGGTAGAGGAACTGTGAAAATAGAATTACCATGCACTGGATGG
The DNA here is from genome assembly GCF_001010885.1 of Clostridium sp. C8. NCBI lineage: Bacteria > Bacillati > Bacillota > Clostridia > Eubacteriales > Clostridiaceae > Clostridium > Clostridium sp. C8. The sequence continues at coordinate 13,707 of NZ_LBMX01000023.1, forward strand.
TATAAAGTTAGAATGAAAGCCTTTGACGAAGATGAGAATGTTGTTGAAGAGGACTTCGTTGAAAATATAGGTGTAGGAGAGATTTTTATCACAGGTGGCCAATCAAATTCCCTGAATTTTGGAGAAGTATTAACTGAAAGTGATGATAATAGAGTATTATCTTGGAATACACAAATCAACCAATGGATTAAATGTAAGGATCCTCAACCATGTGAAATTGGACCGGAAGTAGATATGGGGAATGGAGGCTCAATTTGGCCGACTTTAGGGTCAGCCCTAGCCAAAGAGTTAGATATGCCAATAGGCTTTTTAGCAACAGGATGGGGAGGGGTTGGAATTAAGGAATTCGGAGAAGGAACTATTAAATATGAAAGAATAATTAATGCACTAAATACAATAAAGGAAAATGGAGCAAGAGCTGTGCTGTGGCATCAAGGAGAAACTGATGCTGTTAATAAAACTACTAGAGAAGAATATGAAGTATTATTAAAGAGTTTAATATATAGAAGCCGTAGAGATACTGGATTAAATATTCCTTGGGTAATAGCCAATGCATCTTATCATCCAAAAGCAGAAAATATAGATAAGAAAGCTATTTTGGAGGCTCAAAGAAATTGTTGTAATGATAAAGATGTTTTATTGGGACCTAACACAGATAATATTTTGGGAGATAATAGAATTAATAATAGTGCTCATTTTAATCTTAAAGGGCTAAAGGCTCATGGCATAAGCTGGTTTGAAATTCTGGTAAAGTATTTTTTCGCTAATAGGGAGTAGTTTTTATGTTAATTGAACTAAAATTAAATGAATTTACTGCAATTGCTGATACATTTGGAGGAGAATTAATTTCTTATAAGGACGAAAGTGGATTAGAGTATTTATGGAATGGAGATGAAAAATATTGGGTAGGGCGCTCACCTCATCTTTTTCCAATAATAGGGGCTTTAAAAGATAATACGACTATTATTGGTGGACAAAAGTTTAGTATTAATAAACATGGGTTTGCTCGTAATAGTGATTTCTTAGTTGCTGAAAAGGGAAGCAATTTTATATTGTTTTTACTTAGAAGTAATGATGATACACGTAAATTTTACCCTTATGAATTTGAATTATATATTAAGCATGAATTAATTGAGTATGGATTCAAAACATCTTATTGTATAAAGAATATAGATGATAAGCCAATAAGTTTTTGCATAGGTGGCCATGTTGGATTTAAAGTGCCTTTGAATAATGATGAAAGTTTTGATGAGTATTCAATACTTTTTGATAAAAGAATTACAAACGAAGCGATGATTCCTCCTAATGATGAGGCTTTTAGCAAAGAGGAATCTATTCCATATATTAACAATACCAATGTGTTACCGCTAAATTATGAAATTTTTGATAGAGGTGCAATAATTTTAGATAAAATACAATCAAATTCAGTAGTTCTTAAACATAATAAAAGAAATCATGGAGTTAGATTTTGTTTTGAGGGATTTCCTGTATTAGCGTTATGGACCTTTCCTAAAAAGAGAGCGCCTTTTATTTGTTTAGAACCCTGGCATGGGCTACCAGCTATGACGGATGATAGTAAGTATTTTGAAGAGAAGCCATATATGATTACCATAGACCAAAATAAACAATGTAATCTTGGTTATACTGTTAATATTATAAAAGTTAATAGGATTATATGATTTTAAAATGAATTAATCAAAATATTTCCAATTACACATTTCTATATTATAATATAGGAATTAATAAAACTAAGGGAGGGCATTATTATGCTATATGGAGGAATAGAAGCTGGAGGAACAAAATTTGTTTGTGCAGTAAGTGATGAAAACTTAAATATCTTAGAGAGAGTAAGTATAAAAACAACAGTTCCAGAAGAAACAATGAAAGAAGTTTTTGAATTTTTTGATAAATATAAGATATGTGCAATAGGAATAGGTTCTTTTGGGCCAATAGATATAAATAAAAATTCTAAAACCTATGGTTATATAACAAGTACTCCTAAAAAAGGATGGAATAATTATAATTTTATAGGTGCAATAAAAGAAAAGTATAATATTCCAATTGCATGGACAACAGATGTAAATGCAGCAGCTTATGGAGAACTTAAAAAGGGTGGAGCAATAGGTTTAAACAGTTGTATTTATTTAACTATTGGAACTGGAATAGGTGGTGGAGCAGTAGTAAATAGTAAAATATTAGAAGGTTTTAGCCATCCAGAAATGGGGCATATTTTAGTTAGAAGACATGAGGAAGATAATTATGAAGGCAAATGTCCATATCATAAAAATTGTTTTGAAGGTATGGCAGCTGGACCAGCTATTGAAGAAAGATATAAAGTGAAAGCATATGAATTAGAGAAAAATGAAAAAGCATGGGAAATAGAGGCTTACTATATTGCCCAAGCAATAATGAGTTATGTTTTAATATTGAGTCCTGAACGTATAATCTTAGGTGGTGGAGTTATGAAGCAAAGACAAGTCTTTCCGTTAATAAGAAGAGAATTAAAAAAACTTATGGCAGAGTATGTTGAAATGCCTAATCTTGAAGAATTTATAGTGCCACCAATACTTGAAGATAATGCAGGAATTATAGGAAGTTTACTTTTAGCTAAGGATATAGAAATTTAATATAACAAATGCTATTATAAATGAACTAAGGTTAACTAATAATAGCTGTAAAATTGGGATTAATTAATGTAAAGATTGATTTTATGACAAAAAGAATGTTTGAAAGTAAGTTAGAACTTGATTTACTTTTAAACATTCTTTTTTATATAAGTTTAAATAAATATATTATATTTATAGTATGTCTTTACAAAGCATAATTCTAAAGTATCAGATATTAAGGTTTTTTTAAGGAATAATAAAGTTTAATATTAAGATATTTTAACTAAAATATAAATAAATAGTTAATACAAATAATTGAAGTAAAAAATTAAAATGAAGAATTAAAAGACTGCTTCTTTTATGGTAAACTAATTCTTAGAAGTAGAGGGGAGTGAATTTCTTTGAGTAGAGAAAGAATTTTAATAGTAGATGATGAAAAGGAAATTAGAGATTTAATAGATATATATTTAAAGGGTGAAGGATATGAAACAATAAAAGCAGAAAATGGTGAAGAGGCATTAAATATGCTTTCAAATAATGATGTTGACTTAATAATATTGGATATAATGATGCCTAAGGTAAATGGTATAGAGGCTTGTTTAAAAATAAGAGAAGAAAGGGAAATGCCTATAATAATGTTATCTGCAAAATCTGAAGATATGGATAAAATATTAGGGTTAAACACAGGTGCTGATGATTATTTAACAAAGCCATTTAATCCATTGGAGCTTGTAGCTAGGGTTAAATCACAACTTAGAAGATATAAAAGATTTAATAAAACAATTGTTAAGGAAGAGCTTGAAGTTAGAGAAGATAATATTCTATATATTGATGAAATAAGTATAAATTTAGAAACACATGAAGTTTTTAAAGAGGGGGAAGAAATAAAACTTACTCCAACGGAATTTGATATATTAGTTTTGCTAGGAGAAAATAGAGGAAAAGTATTTAGTATTGAAAATATATATAACAGTGTGTGGAAACAAGATTTTATGCAATCTGATAATACAGTTATGGTCCATATAAGAAAAGTGAGAGAGAAAATAGAAGATGATCCTAGAAGACCAAAGTTCATAAAAACTGTATGGGGGGTAGGATATAAAATTGATAGGTAGAAAGAAAAAGGAGAAGAAAGGAAAAAAAGAAAAGCTTGAGAAAGATAGTACTAAATCAATAGGAAGTTCAGGAAATTTTATGGTTAGGATTATCAGTAAGTTTTATAACTCTAAAATAGGCATGAGAATTAGAGAAGTTTTTGAATGGATATATAAAAGAATAGAGAAAAGTATAAGATTTGAGCTTATGGTTGTTTTCGGAATATGTTTCTTTCTATCATTTATGTTTTATGGTTTTGCTAACAATATGTTATCTCAAAATAAAACAATAACTAATCTTGAATATAATATTGGTGAAATCCAATCAGAAGCTAATAATATAGCTAAAAGATTAAGTGGTGAGTATGGAGAAGAAATAGACGGTCTAAAGGATGAAACTAAAATAAAAGGTATCTTAGAGCAAAATTATAACGAAAAGACTAAGATATATATAACAGATTTAGATGGAAAGATATTATATAAGATAAATGGAGAGTTTCAAGAAAAATTAGATATATATGCAGTAATAGATAAGAGTAATTCAGTAGCGGAAGACGGAGATGAGAGAGTTTTTCTTTATCCAGTTAATATAGGTCAAGATAGAGCATATCTTATATATTTTAAAATACCAACACCATATATATCTTATGATTATTATGTAGATAAAAATTCATTTTTAGCTCTTTTCTTATCAGTTATTATGTTCATATCAATATTTATAATAATAACTAATAAAAAAATGAAATACATAGAAGAAATAGTATCTGGAGTAACAGTTATATCAAATGGTAATTTATCTTATAGAATTGAAGAAAAGGGAAAAGATGAAATAAAGAAATTAGCGGAGAATATAAATAATATGGCTTTTGAAATAGAAAATAGAATTGAAGGAGAACGAAGAGCAGAAAAAACCAAGAGTGAGCTTATTACAAATGTTTCACATGATTTAAGAACCCCTTTAACTTCTGTAATGGGGTATATAGGATTAGTCAAAGATGGAAAATATGAAAATGAAGGTATTATGAAGGAATATTTAAATATAGCTTTTAATAAGTCTAATCAACTTAAAGAACTTATAGAAGATTTATTTGAATATACAAAGCTTAATAATAAGGGAATAGTATTAGAGAAAACTAAGGTTAATATTGTAGAGTTTTTATCTCAGATTATAGAAGAGTATATTCCTGTTTTTGAAGAAAATGAAATAGAAGTAGTTAAAAAGTTTGTAGATGAAAAAAGTATTGTAGAAATTGATGCAGGAAAAATGGTTAGAGTTTTTGAAAATTTATTTTCTAATGCAATTAAATATTCCTTTAAGCCAGGACAGGTAAAAATATCTTCATATGAATCTGAAGGTTTTGTAAATATAGTAATAAATAATAGAGGAGAAAATATTCCAAAAGAAAAGGTAGATAGACTGTTTGATAGATTTTATAGAGTTGATGAGGCTAGAAATTCTAATACAAAGGGAAGTGGACTTGGTCTTGCTATTTCAAAAAATATAATAGAATTACATAGTGGAAGTATATGGGCTGAATGCATAGATAATGATGTAAGCTTTTTTATAAAATTAAAGTCAATAAGACATTAAATAAAGTAACCTTTAAGAAAGATAGTAATAAACTAATATAGAGATTATTTTTCTTGGAGGAAAAATGCAAAATAAAAATCCTAATAGTAGATTTGGAATAGACATAAATGAATATACACAAGAAGTGAATTTTCAAACTCTAGCAAGAACTATAGATTTTCTATATGTAAGAGCATCTGGGTCTGGATCAGGCAGATTTAGAGTTGATAGAAGATTCTTAGAATTTGCTAAAGCAGCTAGAGATTATGGAATACCAGTAGGAGCATACCACTTTGCCTTGCCTTCTTATGACTTAACAACTGCAGATTCTCAATGTGATGATTTCATAAACATATTGCAGGAAGGTTTTGGAGAAAAAAACTACGGAGATTTATTTCCAGTATTAGATGTTGAAACACCAATAGATAATAAAATAAGTACAAAAGCTTTAATAGACTGGATAGAAAGATTTAGAAAGAGATTCGAAAAAAAAACTAGAAGAAAATTAATGCTATATACAGGTGCATTTTTCATAGAACTATATAATGATTTTAAATTGCCTGATGGAAGTCAACCACTTAAAAGTATGCCTTTATGGATAGCAATGTACACACATGTTGAAATCAATCCAGATTATCCACCAAATCTAGGTGGATGGACTAGATGGAGAGTATGGCAATTTAGTGATAGACAAATTGTTAATGGAGTCGGAAATCCTGTTGATGCAAACTGGGGACCTGATAATATAGATTTACTTATCCAGCCAAGACAAGTAAGAGATTTAAGAGCTGTCAAAGAAGGTGGTTTATTAAAGGTTTCATGGAGAAGAAATGATGATGTAGATTTATTAGGATATAATTTATTTGAAAATGGATATTGGATTGGAACAGTAGGAAAAGATGATACCAATTTCCAAGTTGCATTATCAGAACTACCAGTTCCAACAACGTCTCCTGTTAATATAACAATAGAGGCTTTTGATTATGATGGAGAAACTTCTCAAGTAAGAAGCAGAGTTACTGTATAGAATATTTAATAAAATATTTAAGTTTAAAATTTATCTAAAGGCTTATAATATTAAAGTTAAATTTAGTATTATAGGCCTTAATTATATTGTAATTAAAAAGGTACACTTTTTAATGTATATAAGAAATATTATCACAAGATATAAATAAGAAAAAATAATTATTATCATTACATAAATATATTAAAATAAACTATAGAATATAATATAATAATAATGATATAGTAATATTATAATCATAGTAAAAGTTATGTTTTCTCAAATTATAATAAATTTATTCTAGAGAGGAGTGGGGCATTTGGAAGAAAAAAATAAAAACAAAAAAAGTTTAATACTAAAAAAGAATAAAAACTTATTAATAACTACAGGAGTAGTAAGTGTATTATTAGTTATAGGAATTATATCATATATTGTTTCAGTTAATAACAGAGTTAAAGCATGGGAAAATAAAATTTATCCAGGGATTAGTGTTTATGGTGTAAATTTAAGTGGATTAAATAAAGATGAAGCCATAGCATTGCTAAATGAGAAATTACCTAACGTAATTATGGACAAGAAACTAGCAGTTTTGGTTGGAGATAAGAAGTTAGAGCTAAATTATAAGGATATAAATCCTAAATATGATATAGAGGCTACTGTAGTAGATGCTATCAATTATGGAAAAGATAAAGGCATCATGGCAAAGAATTCGATGATAAAAAATAATAATGTTGTTAATATAGAATCAAAGATTTCATTTGATGAAGAAAGCTTAAAAGCCTTTGAAGAAAAAGTAAAATCTGAAGTGAATATAGTAGCTAAAAATGCTGCAATAGAAATAAATTCAGGGAATATAACGGTTACTCCAGATATTAATGGAAAGAGAATAGATGATGAAGAACTTCATAACCAATTAATAGAAAATATTAATGGTAATCCTGATAGTATGGAGGAATTATCTTTTGAATTAAAGGAACAACAAGCTAAGATAAAAGCTGATGATTTAAATAAAATAACAGGAAAAATTAGTGGGTATAGTAGTAGTTATAAAAATACTGGTGATGGAAGAGTTAGAAATATGGAAATTGCGGCACAAATTGTTAGTGGTACAATAGTTATGCCTGGAGAAGAATTTAGTTATAATGAATTAATAGGTGATACAACTCCAGATAAGGGATATGAAAAAGCAAATACTTATGTAGGAAATAAAATAGTACCAGATTATGGTGGAGGAATATGCCAAGTATCAACAACTCTTTATAGAGCAGCTATGAGAGCAAATTTAAGGTCAACAGAAAGAATGAATCATTCTCTAACGGTTTCTTATTCAGAACCAGGATTAGATGCAACTGTAGCAAATGGAGTTATAGATTATAAGTTCAAAAATTCATATGATTTCCCAGTATATATTCAAGGGTATGTAGGTGGTGGAGTAGTATCATTTAGTGTATATGGTAATGTAGACGCAATGGGTGGAAAAACTTATGAACTTGTAAATGAAGTTCATGAAAAATATAATCCTGAAATAACCTATGAAGAAGATCCAACTATGGAAGAAGGAACTGAAAAAGTAGAAGTTTATGGAATGCCTGGATACAAAGCAAGCTCCTATCAAGTAACATATGAAAATGGAGTCGAAGTTTCTAGAGATTTTATAGCAACAGATGTCTACCTAACAACAAATACAATTATAAAAAAGGGAACTAAAAAGAAAGAGGTTAATACAAAACCAAATGAAGCACCTGTAAATACAACAGAAGCAAATTAAAATGATAGAATTTTAATAAATAAAATTAAAAAGTAGTAATTAAATAAATAAAAAGAATGATATTAAAAATGATATCATTCTTTTTTTATACAAATACAATATATATTATAAATTCTTTCTTATATTAAATTTATTGTCGAAATTATAGTAGAATGATATTATAGTAATATTAAAGGGTGAGTAAAGGAGTTTTTTATGGAATACAAAATGGTTTGTATTGATATGGATGGAACTTTACTAGGTAAAGGAAAAAAAATATCAGAAGAAAGTAAAAAAGTAATAAAACAAATTCATGAAAAAGGTGTAGAAATAGTAGTAACTACAGGTAGAATATATAATAATGCAGCGTATTACTCTCATCTTTTAGGGGTTGAATCACCTGTTATTGCAGCAAATGGAGCAATAGTTAGAGAAAAGCATACTAATAAAGTTATATATGAAAACCCAATAGAAACTGAGCAATGCATTAAGCTTGTTGAAACTTTATATGAAATGAATTTTAATTTTCATTTTTATACATTAGATGGGATATATTGTGGCAGTGAATTAATGAAGTTTGTAACTAAATTATATATGACAAAACAAGTTGGATATGATACCTTAAAAATAAATTATTATGTTATTAAAGATATAGATAATTGGAAAAAATTTTTTAGAGAAAATAAAGGAAAAATAACTAAATGCATAGTCTTTTCAATAAATCCTAAAAGAATATCAATGCTTAAAGAAAAACTAAATGGGATAGACAAAATTGTATATTTTGGAGCAGGAAGTAGAAGCGTTGAAATTAATAATCAAGGAGTTTCAAAAGGAAATGCAGTAAAAGCATTAGCAGATTATTATGGATTCAAAAGAGAAGAAATAGTTTGTATAGGAGACAATGAAAATGATGTTTCGATGATTGAATATGCAGGTGTAGGAGTTGCCATGGGAAATGCAATACCTGAAGTTAAAAACTTAGCAGATTATATAACTGATACAAATAAGAAAAATGGAGTTGCAAAAGCCATAAAGAAAATATTTAAACTTTAAAATATGGTTTTACATCAATTTCTATATTAATTAAAGAAATAAATTAGTTTTCATAAGATAGAAGAAAATATTCTGTTAACAAATACTAAAATCTTTGACTAATGAAGATTGATATAGTATCATTTTTTATATAGTTTCATTAAAGTAAGATGAGGTCATCTTACTTTTTTAATGGGAGGTTACGAAGAAATGAATTTAAATATAGTGTTATATCAACCAGAAATACCACAAAACACAGGGAATATTGCGCGAACTTGTGTTTTAACAAACTCAACTCTTCACTTAATTAAGCCAATGGGATTTAAAATAGATGATAAACAAGTAAAACGTGCGGGATTAGATTATTGGAGTGAATTAAAGCTTGAAATACATGAAAGCTATGAAGAATTTATGAAAAAGTATGGAAATGAAAGAATATTCTTAGCTACAACTCATGGAGGAGTACACTATGATGAAGCTTCTTTTAAAGAAGGAGATTTTATAATGTTTGGTAGAGAGTCATCAGGGGTTCCGGAAGAAGTACATAAAAATCATGCAGGAATAAGAGTGCCTATGATTAAAACAAGTACTAGAAGTTTAAATCTTTCAAATACTGTAGCAATTATAGCATATGAAGCTTTAAGGCAAATTGGTTTTCCTGAAATGAAATAGATTTAGGGGGAGTAGGCGTGGAAAAAATAAAAATTTTAACAGATAGCTGTTTAGATATTCCAGAAGAATTAATTAAAAAAAATAATATAGAAGTAGTGCCTGTTTTAATTAATTTTGGTGATGAGAGTTATATTGATAGGGAAGAAATTAACTTACAACAAATGCAAGAAAAAATAGAGAAGGATAAGATACTTCCAACTACAGCACAAATAACTCCAGTTAGATTTGCAAAATATTTTAAAGAAAGCTTAGATGAAGGATATAAGGTTTTAGCTATACTTATGTCTTCAAATATGAGTGGAACATATAATTCAGCATGTATAGCAAAAGATATGCTAGAAAGCGATGATATAGTAATAGTAGATACAAAAGTAATAACATCAGCCCAAGGCTTTTTTGTATTAAAGGCATGCGAACTTAGAGATAAGGGGTTAAAGGCAGAAGAAATAAAAGAAGAATTACTTAAATTAATACCTAAAATGAATGCTTCTTTATGTTTTGAGTCTCTAGAAAATTTAGTTAGAGGTGGGAGAATTTCTAAAACGGCAGGTGCTATAGGTACTGCTTTAGGGTTAAGAGTGATAATCGGATTTGAAGATGGAATGATGACAGCGAAAGATAAAATTAGGGGAAATAAAAAGGCTCTAAAGAAAATAATATCAGATTATGAGTCAAGCAATCCAGATAAAGATGAACCTGTTATTTTAATAGAAATTGAAAGTCCAGAAATGAAAGATAGTCTTAAAAAATATTTAGAAGAAAACAATTTAAGATACATAGAAACAACTCCGGGATGTGCAGTTGGTATACACTCAGGAACTAGAGTAAGTGGTCTATTTTTCTTAAGTAAGTAGAATTTATAATAAATAATTATATTGATATATATACAATTAAGTTTATTAGCGGAATAATAAAATAATTTTAAAAAATAATAGTTAAAGAATAATCTTTAAAAAGATATAGATAAACAATAATAATAAGGGATATAAGTAAGGTAAGTTATATTAGATATGATTTATCTTATTTTTTTTTGAATAAAACATGAAGAATTTTTATATATTTATTTGGGCAACCTAAAGTAAAAAGGAAGGTGGTTATAGTGAAAAAACAAAGATTGCTTTTATTAAGCTTAAGTATATGCTTAATTTTTATACTTATAAGTTGTGAAATGCTAAATAGCCCAATAATAGATTTAGATAAACCTAAAGTAGCTTATGTTGTAAATAAGGGGTGTTTAGAAGATAAAGGTTTAAATCAATTAGGGTTAGAAGGAATAAATAAAATTATAACTGAATTTGGAGTTAAATTAACTACTATAGAAATAGATAAAGATGATGAAGAATCTTTTCAAAAGAATTTTATAAGAGCAGCTAAAACTAATGATTTAATAATTGTAGTAGGAGAAGAATTTAAAAATGTAGTTAATGAGACAGCAACTAACTACCGAGATAAGAAGTTTATAGTTACATCAAATAAAATAAGGGAAAGTAATGTTCAAAATATAGCATTTAAATATGAGGAAGCAGGTTTTTTAGCAGGTGTATTAGCAGGTAAAAAAAGCGGGAATAAAGAAGTTGGATACATAGCAATTAAAGATAATGAGCCCAATAAATTACTTTTATCAGGATATATGTCAGGAATTAAAGTAACTAATATGTCAGCTGTAACAAGATTATTATCAGGTGAAAATGTAAAATACATTGGAGATTGTGCAAATGTAGACTTGGCTTATGAAGAAGCAAAGAAATTATATGATAAAGGTTGTGAAATAGTACTAACAGCAGCAGGAAAAGCTTCAGAAGGAGTTTTTAAAGCAGCTAAGGAAAAAGGTAAATATGTAATTAATAGTGGAATGAATGCAGAGGAAGTTTATAAAGATTATATAGACAATTCACTTGCTTCATTAGTAGTACATTTGGATAAAGTATTATACGAAAGTTTATCAGAAGCAAACAAAGGTATGTTTAAAAGTGGAGAAATAAATAAAATTAATGAAGGATTGAAAGAAAATACTATAGAATTTATTATAAATGATAACTTAGTTAATTCAGAAATAATAAATTTAATTAATAATTATAAAAGTGAAGTAATTAAAGAAAAAATAGAAATTCCTAAGAAAAAAGAAGAAGTGCAAGAATTTAAAGTACTATAATGACTTGATATAACGTTTACTAACAGTTTATACTAGTATTAAGGATTTATCCTTAATACTAGTAAAAGTTATAGTTTGTAGTTTATTGAAATGAAGGTGTACTTTATGAAATTAGATTTTAATTTAAATCTCACACAAGAACAAAAGTTAATAATGACTCAACAAATGCAGTTATCTATAAAGCTTTTACAAATGTCTACTTATGATTTAAGAGAATACATAGAAAATGAGTTTGTAGAAAACCCAATATTAGAAGGTGACTTTGATTTTGTCCAAGAAGATAAGGCATATGAAGATAAAATTGATTATAAGGAAATGATAAAATATTTAGAATTTGATAATTATAGTTCTCAAAGTTATGGAGAATATAATAAGGATGAAGATGTATCACCATTTAATTTTATATCTCAAAAAGAATCACTTACAGAGTATTTAAATAATCAATTAATTGAAAGTGATGAAGATGAATATAAAAAAGCAATAGTATCTTATATGATAGAAAACATAGATAGTAGAGGTTACTTGGACATGCCTCTAGAAGACATATGTAAGGAGCTAAATATTTCACTTGAATTAGGACAAGAAGCCTTAGAAATACTTCAAGACTTAGAACCAGATGGAATAGGTGCAAGAAACCTAAAGGAATGCTTAAAAATACAACTAATAAAGCTTGGAGTGTTAGATGATAACTTAGAAAGAATAATAGACGAATACTTAGACTTAATAGCAGATAATAAATTCAATATAATAGCTAAGAACCTGAAAATAACTCCAAAAGAAGCTCAAGATCTAGGAGATGTAATAAAAAAACTCGAACCAAAACCTTCAAGAGGGTTTTATACAGGGGAAGAAGTTAAATTTATAATTCCAGATGCTGCTATTAGGAAAATTGATGGACAATATTTTGTTATTATGAATGATGGAGTAATACCAAGACTATCAATTAGTAGTATATACAAAGATATCTTAAATAATAAAGATGACAAGAAAACAGAAAATTATGTAAAAGAGAAATTAAACAATGCCATGTTTTTAATAAAAAGCATAGAACAAAGAAAAAGTACTTTACTTAGAATATTAGAAAAAGTTGTTGATAAGCAAATGGAGTATTTTGATAAGGGACAAAAGTACTTAAGACCTATGACGTTAAAAGATATGGCAGAAGAACTTGGAATACATGAATCTACAGTAAGTAGGGCAATAAAAGATAAATATATATTAACAAGCTTTGGAACTGTAAAAATAAAAGATTTATTTACAACAGGATTGAGTCAAACACAAGGTAATGGTGAGGATATAGCAGTAGTAAATATTAAAAAACAAATAAAAGAAATGATAGATAATGAAGATAAGAAAAAACCATTATCAGATCAAATAATATGTGATGAGTTAAATAAGAAAAACTTGAATATATCAAGAAGAACAGTGGCAAAATATAGAGAAGAAATGGAGATAAAATCTTCAAGCAAAAGAAAAAGAATAGAGTAAAAGGATTATAAGGGGATTTTATAATAGAAAACTAGCTCTAGTATTAGATAATATTTAATTAAATTATATTAAGATAAATAATTTAAGCTAAGGTTAGTTTTTCTATTATAAGAAAAATAAAAATAAGTTAACAAAATAAGCATTTAATATATAAGAAAAGGAGATAATGCTAAAAAAATGTAAAACTTCTATAAAAGTTTAAAGAAAGTACTTTTAAAATTCATAGAAGTGTTTTATAATAATAAATGTGGGACATATATATTATATGTGGGACCTTTTTAGGCCAAAGGAGGGTTGGAAGTGCAGGAAATATTGTCTTTACAGAAAAAAATAGTTCCTGAACTTGTAGAAGTCCTAGAAAAAAGATACAATATTCTAAGGACTATATATTACAATCAGCCTATCGGAAGACGTGTTTTAGCAAATCAGTTGGATCTTGGAGAAAGAATAGTAAGAACTGAAATAAGTTTTTTAAAATCACAAAACTTAATAGAAATTAATACTCCAGGAATGACAGTAACTGAAGAGGGACAAGAAGTAGTTGATAAGCTAAAGGATTTTATACATGAAATTAAAGGTTTATCAGATATAGAAGAAAACATAAAGTCCTTCCTAGGGTTAAGAGAAGTAATAATTGTTCCAGGAGATGCAGAAACAAATGATATAATTTTAAAAGAAATTGGTAAAGCTACAGCTAATTATTTAAAGTCTATTATAAAAGACAATAATATAATAGCTATTACTGGTGGAAATACTATTAAAGAATTTGTAGAAGCGTTACCTAAAATAAATAATGTTTCAAATACCCTCGTAGTTCCAGCAAGAGGAGGTATGGGGAGAAAAGTTGAAATACAAGCAAGTACACTAGCGGCATCATTAGCTAAAAAGTTAAATGGCTCTTATAAATTACTTCATCTCCCAGAAAATCTTAGTCTAGAGCTTTTAGATACATTACTAAAAGAAAGAGAAATTAAAGAAGTTATAGATAATATTCATAAAGCGAATATATTGATTTATGGTATTGGAGATGCTTTAGTTATGGCTGAGAAAAGAGATGTTTCAGAAGAAGAGTTTAATAAACTAAAATCTCTTGGAGCTGTTGGTGAAGCATTTGGGTGTTATTTTAATAAAGATTCCAAAGTAGTTTCAGAAAATACTTCAATTGGAATAAATATTAATGAAGCAAGAAAAATTAACACACATATTGCAGTAGCAGCTGGGGAAAATAAAGTTGATGCTATTATTGCAACAATGATGAAAAATCATAATGCAGTATTAGTAACAGATGAAGCAGCAGGTAGAAAAATTGTAGAATTTATTAAGGAACACACTAAACAAGCTTAAAATTTTAAAAATTTTAAATATAACTATTTTAGGAGGTAATTGCAAATGGTAAATGTAGCAATTAATGGTTTTGGAAGAATAGGAAGATTAGCATTAAGATTAATGATTGAAAACCCAGAATTTAACGTGGTAGCAATCAACGATTTAACTGATGCTAAAACTTTAGCTCACTTATTTAAATATGACTCTTCACAAGGAAGATTCAACGGTGAAATAGAAGTTAAAGAAGGAGCTTTCGTTGTTAACGGAAAAGAAATCAAAGTTACAGCTGAAAGAAACCCTCAAGACTTACCATGGAAAGAATTAAATGTTGATGTAGTTTTAGAGTGTACTGGATTCTTCACTTCTCAAGAAAAAGCTGGTTTACACTTACAAGCTGGTGCTAAGAAAGTTGTTATTTCAGCACCTGCAACTGGAGACATCAAGACTGTTGTTTACAACGTAAATAATGATATATTAGATGGAACTGAAACAGTTATTTCAGGTGCTTCATGTACTACAAACTGCTTAGCTCCAATGGCTAAAGTATTAAATGACAAATTCGGTGTTCAAAAAGGATTTATGACTACAATCCATGCTTACACTAACGATCAAAATACTTTAGATGGTCCTCACGGAAAGAATGACTTAAGAAGAGGTAGAGCTGCTGCTGCAAACATCGTTCCTAACTCAACTGGAGCTGCTAAAGCAATTGGTTTAGTTATTCCAGCATTAAAAGGAAAATTAGATGGTGGTGCTCAAAGAGTTCCAGTTGTTACTGGTTCATTAACTGAATTAGTAGTAACTTTAGATAAGAAAGTAACTGTAGAAGAAATTAACGCTGCTATGGCTGCTGCTGCTAACGAATCATTTGGTTACACTGAAGATGAAATAGTTTCATCAGACGTAATCGGAATCACTTATGGTTCATTATTTGATGCAACTCAAACAAAAGTTATGTCAGTTGGTGCAGATCAATTAGTTAAAGTTGCTGCTTGGTACGACAATGAAATGTCATACACTAACCAATTAATAAGAACTTTAAAATACTTCGTAACTAGATAATTAAATAGTTAAGTATAAAGTTAAACATTAAGTGTTGGTCTGGTTTTATAGAAAATCTATGAGGCCAGACCAATTTTAAATTAAACATATATTAAGGATTTTATTATTTAGTAATGAATAATTTCATTAAAATAAATTTAAGAGGTGAAATAAATGAGTTTTAATAAAAAAACTATAGAAGACATAGAAGTTAAAGGCAAAAAAGTTCTAGTAAGATGTGATTTCAATGTACCATTAAAAGATGGAGTTATAACAGACGAAAACAGATTAAATGGTGCACTACCAACAATCAAATATTTAGTTAACAATGGAGCAAGAGTTATACTTTGCTCACATTTAGGAAAAGATGCATCAAAGTCATTAGCTCCAGTTGCTAAGAGATTAAGCGAGATGTTAGACAAAGAAGTAGTTTTTGCAAGAGATGAAGAAGTTGTAGGCGCAAATGCTAGAGCTGCTGTTGCAGAAATGAAAGATGGAGATGTTGTATTATTAGAAAATACAAGATGTAGAAAAGAAGAAACTAAGAATGTTGAAGAATTCTCAAAAGAATTAGCTTCATTAGCTGACATATTTGTAAATGATGCATTTGGTACAGCTCACAGAGCTCACTGTTCAACAGTTGGAGTTACTGAATTCTTAGATACAGCTGTATGTGGATACTTAATTCAAAAAGAATTAAAATTCTTAGGTGAAGCAGTAAACAATCCAGTTAGACCATTTGTTGCTATATTAGGTGGAGCTAAAGTTTCAGATAAGATAGCTGTTATAAACAACTTATTAGAAAAAGTTGATACATTAATAATTGGTGGTGGAATGGCTTATACATTCTTAAAAGCTCAAGGATACGAAGTAGGATCATCATTAGTAGAAGCTGATAGAGTTGAATATGCTAAGGAAATGATTGAAAAGGCAGCAGCAAAAGGAGTTAAATTCTTATTACCAGTTGACCACAGAGTTGCTGCAGAATTCAAAGATGTTGAACCAGTAGTTACAGAAGATCAAAATATTCCAGCAGGAAGCATGGGATTAGATATCGGACCAAAGACAGAAACTTTATATGCAGATGCAATTAAGGATGCTAAAACAGTTATATGGAACGGACCAATGGGAGTATTCGAATTCGAAAACTTTAACAAAGGAACAATTGCAGTTGCTAAAGCTATGGCGGATGCAGATGCTACAACAGTTATCGGTGGAGGAGACTCAGCTGCAGCTGTTAATATCTTAGGATTTGGAGATAAAATGACTCACATTTCAACAGGTGGTGGAGCTTCTCTAGAATTCTTAGAAGGAAAAGCATTACCAGGAATAGAAGCGCTAAATAATAAATAAAACGAGTTTAGTTATTAAAAGTGAAGAATGAAAAAGTGAAAATTATAGTTAAAAGTTATACTTTCAACTATAAATGAGAGTGTTGAGGAAATAATCCAGTGAACTGGATTAAGAAAATAAAAAAATATTTATAATTCTACTTAAGTCAAATTATAAATTGAATTTAATTTTAATTATTCAGCTTCGGTGAATAATTACCTTAATTTTTTCATTCTTTCACTCCTTCATTATTCAAATTAAATATAAGAGGTGATTTAAATGAGAAAAGCAATAATAGCAGGAAACTGGAAGATGCATTATACTCCAGCTGAAGCTGTAAAAGTTATAGAAGAATTAAAACCATTAGTAAAAGATGCTACATGTGAAGTGGTAGTATGCCCTACTTTTGTTTGTTTAGATGCTGTATTAAAAGCAGTAGAAGGATCAAACATTAAGGTTGCTGCTCAAAACATGCATTTTGAAGAAAAAGGAGCTTTCACAGGAGAAGTTGCTCCAGGAATGTTAGAAGCTATGGGAGTTAGCTATGTTGTTTTAGGACATAGTGAAAGAAGAGAATACTTCAATGAAACTGATGAAGCTTTAAACAAGAAAGTTAAAGCTGCATTTGCTCATAACTTAATTCCAATTCTTTGTTGTGGAGAATCTTTAGAACAAAGAGAAAATGGAACAACTAACGAAGTTGTTGGAGCTCAAATTAAAGCAGATTTAGAAGGTTTATCAAATGAATTAGCTGAAAAGGTAGTTATTGCATACGAACCAATTTGGGCAATAGGAACAGGTAAAACTGCAACAAACGAACAAGCTAACGAAACAATAATGGCAATAAGAAATGTTGTTGCTGAAATGTTTGGAAAAGAAGTAGCAGATAAAGTTAGAATTCAATATGGTGGATCAGTTAAGCCAAACACAATTAAAGATCAAATGGCTATGTCCGATATAGATGGTGCTTTAGTTGGAGGCGCTAGCTTAGTAGCAGCTGATTTCTCACAAATAGTTAATTATTAATATTATTTTAAAAAAGAGTTATGTGATGTATTTTATAAATCATTACATGACTCTTTTTTATGTTATTGAAAAAAATATAATATCTGATAACGAAAAAATTATATTTAAAAAATATAAATTAATATTTGAAAAAAAGGTAATTTAGATTATAATTAAAACATAAATAGTGTTATAAAACAATAATAATAGTTCAAATTAAGAGAAAAAGATATTTTAAAGCTCTTTTTGTGAAAATAATATGAGAGGTAAGGGATTGAATGGATATTTTAACTAATTTTATTGGAGAAAAAAGTAAAAATCAATACAGAGAAATTGTTTTAATTAATGATAATGGAATTGAGGTTAAGTGTATTAGTTTAGGATGTATAATTACAGAAATAAATGTTCCTGATAGATATGGAAAATATGAAAATATAGTTTTAAATTATGAAAATTGTGATTCTAATTTAATTAGTACAGCTTATTTGGGCGCGATTATAGGTAGAAATTCTGGAAGAATAGGGGGCGCTGAGGTTGAAATTGATGGCATGAAATATAAATTAAACAAAAATGATGGAAATAATACTCTGCATGGTGGAAAAAATGGATTTAACATTAAGATATTTGATTTTGAAACTATTAAGGCAAACGATTATGTTGCTGTTAGTTTTCATTATATTAGCGAATGTGGAGAAAGCGGCTTTCCAGGAAGGGTTGAGATTGAAGTTTGTTATTTATTAAATAATAATAATGAGTTTAAGATTATTTATAATGGAGTATCTGATAGAACTACAATATTAAATATGACAAATCATAGTTATTTTAATTTAAGTGGGAATTGTAAAAGAAAAATTACTGGACATACTTTACAAATAAAAGCTGAAGAATTTGCTGAATTAGATGAAGAGTCAATTGTTACTGGAAAAATGATTGATGTCATAAATACACCATTTGATTTTACTAAACCTAAAAAAATTGGACGAGATATTTATGAAGATTATTATCAACTTAATATAACTAAAGGATATGATCACTTTTTTAAATTTAGAGATGATATAGATACTGAAAATAGAGTTGAACTTTATGATGAAGAGTCTGGAAGAGGGCTTTTAATTTCTACTGATTGTAATGGTATTGTAGTTTATAGTGGAAATTATATAAGTGAAGGTAAGTTGTCTATAGGTAGAAATATAGAAGCTAGAGATGCTGTTTGTCTTGAAACTCAGAGTATTCCTGTTGGAAAATCTAATTTATTTATAGAAGATTCTATTCTTGAAGTTGGTAAAGAATATTCTAGTGAAACTAGTTATAAGTTTATAGTTAGATAGATATTGAATTTTATAGATGATTGTATTAGTTGGTGTTTAATTTAATATTAATAAAATCTACTATTAATTAAAGATGATAAAAAACAATCTAAGCTAAAAGATGGAGCTGTCGCATTAGTGG
>NZ_LBMX01000024.1:0-15543 GCF_001010885.1 Clostridium sp. C8
TCTAGGATTTATTTTTTTGCACAAAAAGGGACTGTGCACTAATTATTAGTGCGACAGCCCCATCTTTTTTTACACTATATTTTGGTGAAACATTTAGATTACGTTAATTATTTGTATTTAAGATTATATTTTAGAATTATATTCAATTCCTAGTAATATGGATTGAGGATGATCTCCGAATTTTTCTCCAAAGATATTGATTCCTCTTGAATTTTCGGCATCTTCTTTTATTCCTATTCTTACTGTTAAGTAAGGGCTTTTGGTAACTTCTAAATCTTTTAAAGTAACAGATGAAACTAAAGTTTCATCACAATATGTTCCAGAACTATCTATTTTGTAAGATCTTAAAAGACCGTATTGTGTAGAGCTGTGAGGCCACCATCCTGGGTTTAGTTTTCCTGATCTTCCTCCAAAATCTCCTGGAGATGTCCAAGTGTGTAACTCTACATTATTCATCCATACAGTTATATCAGATGGCCAATATGAATTATAAGATGGAGCCTCAGAACAACATTCGAAAGATAAATCAAAGCTAGTTAAATCTCCGAAAGATAATATATCTAATGGAAAACGATATTCTAAGAATCCCTTTTCAAACCAGATTATTTGTGCTGTATAATGATCAGGATAATAGAAGGTTTGGGGATTATCTAAAATTCCGATGTGTGAATTTTCGTTAGCCATACCACAAGTTCCACTTATTTCACAATTTACATAAGAACCTATCGGCATGTTTATATAGTGGCATCGGTGTTTGTTTTCTTCTTGTTGAAGATTAAGATCTATAAAAATATCATCTACGTTTCTGAAACAGACCTTTTTAGTTCCTCTTACGGCTGGTTCTAACCTTGTTAATATTAAACCACATTCCTCTAGAACCTTTACATGCATTGCAGTTGTAGAAAGAGGGATAGAAAGTGATTCTGAAAGTTCGTTGACTGTAGGGTTACTATTGGCAGTTATTTTTAAAATTTTTATTCTATCTTCCGATGATAGAGCTTTAGCATAAGATGCCATTTTATCGATGTCGTTAAAATTTACAGATAAGCTTTTCATTTTTAGTTTCCTTTCTTAATTATAAATATTTATATAAATAGTAAAATTGTTGAAGATAAAAGATTATATCTATATAAATTATAACATGATAGGTGAAATTAAACAAACAAATAAAAACAATTAATTTGAAACAAATCAATAAATAGGTGAATATAATTAATATTAAAAACAGAAAAAGTGTTTTAAAGTCTTAAAAACAGCTAAAAAACATATAAAATCAGCAATTGAAACAAAAATAATAGAAAAAACTTCTAAATAATGATTGAAAACGTATAAGTTAAATGATATAATAAATTTGAAATTAAACAAAAATTTTGTTTTAAAAGGGAGAGGATTTTATGAAAAGGAAAAAAGTTTTAAGTGTTATTTTAGCTGGAATATTATCAGTAGGTCTAATATCTTGTGGTAATTCAAAAGAAAATTCATCAGATAGTAATTCTGGTGGAAAGAAAGAAATAGTATTTTGGTCAGTTTTTACTGGAGCTGATGGGGAAAATATGACTAGGATGATAGACGAGTATAATAAAACAAATCCTGAATATAAAGTAAAACATATGCCTATTGAAGGTGATGACTTATATACCAAAATACCAACAGTAGTTGGATCAGGTAAGGATGTACCAGATGTGACTATAGTTCATGCTGAAAGACTTGCTTTGTTTGCAGAACAAAATCTACTTCAACCATTAGGTAAATATATTGATACAAGTGGAGTAATAAAAGAATCAAACTATGTGGAAAATGCATGGCAAATGGGAAATATAAATAATGAACAATATAGTATCCCTCTAGATGTACACTCATTTGTAACTTATTACAATAAAGATCTTTTAGCTAAATATGGGCCTAATGTATTGGATGATGGAATTATAACATTTGATGAAGTAAAAGAAGTTGGTAAAAAATCATCTACTGACAATATAGCGGCTTTAGGATTAACTTGGATGAGAGTTCAATATTTATCTTACTTAGCTCAATTAAATGGAGATGTATCAAAGGATGGAAAAGCAGTTAACCTTGACTCTCCAGAAGCTAAAAAAATATTTGCAGAGTTAAATGGTTTAGTAAATGATAAAATAGCTAGTCAAGACGGAGATGATCCAGGTCAATTATTTAGAGCAGGTCAATTAGTATTTTGGCCTGAAGGAATATGGATGCAAAATTCACTTAAAGGCATAGATATAAACTGGGGAATGACACATATGGTAACAATGGATCAAAATAATCCAAAGGATTGGAGTTCTTCACATCAATTTGTAATGCTTAAGAATGATAAGATGACGGATGAAAAAGCAAAGGGAGTTATGGAGTTTATCAATTGGATTGGTGAGAATAGTTTAGAATGGGCTAAAGCAGGACAAGTTCCAGCTAACTATGCAATTAGAGAAAATGAAGAATTCAAAGCTATGCCTCAAGCTTTTGTATTAGAAGATTCAAATAAATTAAAGATATATGACTATAAATACTACGGAAATGTTGTGGAAGCTTTAGATAAGGTTGTGTTTGAAGCCTGCTTTGGAAGAATGACACCAGAGGATGCAGCTGCAGCAATGCAAAAGGAAGCTAGCGAAAAGATTCAGATGGCACAATAGAAAATAAATTGCAAAGCCAAATTTCTAGTTTGCAGTTCACAAGGCATAGTTCACAGTTATGGAAATAATTATATCAACGCTCAAATAGTTGATATAACTTAAAATTCGGAAACTACGAAGTAGCTTCATCATAAACTGTGAACTGTGAATTGCACACTGTGAACTATATAAATTGCTTTGCAAAATATTACAAGGAGGTAAATATGAGTAAAAAGAGAGATTTAGCACCATATTCATTTATAGCACCACATTTAATTCTTTTTGTTCTATTCTTTTTAATTCCGGCTGTAGTTGGAATATATGTTTCATTTACTAAATGGGATATATACTCAGCACCGCAATGGGTAGGTTTTAAGAACTATTATGAAATATTAGTGAATAATGAATCTGTTTTTTATGATCAGTTTTGGAATGGATTAAAAAATACTTTTACTTTTTCAATTTTAACAATTCCTTTCTGTATAGCAATTCCATTGTTATTCGCTGTTCTTTTAAATACTAAGCCTAAAGGCTATAAATTTTTTCAATCTGTATTTTACGTTCCAGGATTACTTTCTATTTCAGCAGTAATGTTAGCATGGAATTTTATGTTTAATAAGACTTTTGGACTAGTTAATAATATTACTAAATCAGATGTAAATTGGGGCAGTACGTTCCCTTGGTATTGGATAGCATTAATTATAATAACTGTTTGGTGGTGCATTGGTAGCAATATGGTAATATATCAAGCAGCCATTGCAAGTGTTCCTAGTGATTATTATGAGGCAGCGTCTATAGATGGAGCTGGAGCTATAAAACAGTTTTTCAAAATTACTCTACCATCAATAAAAAATCAAATTTTATATACGTTAGTTATGACAACTATTGCACAATTTAATATATATGGACAACCTCTTATGTTTAATAATGGTGGACCAAATGGAGCTAACAGAGTTTTATTAATGTACATAAGAGAATTAGGATTTGGACAAGGAACTTCATTAGCAGGTATTGCATCAGCGATGGCTGCAATGCTTGGTATATGTATTTTATTCATTTGCATTTTACAAGCAGTTCTATCAAGAGATGGAGATGAGGTTTTAGCTAAAAAGCAAAGAAAAATGAATAGGAAATTAAATAAAGCCAAAAGGAAAATTACTGATGTTACCTATAACTTAAGTGAAGGAGGAAAATAATATGGGGCATAAACTAAAAAAGAAAAAGTTCAATTATAAAAAAATAGCATGCTTTTTATTAGTTTTAGTGCTTGCTATAGTATGGATTACACCATTGATTTGGTCTGTCTTGACATCATTTAAGTCAGAGGTAGAAGTACAAACAACTGGATTTAGTATCTTACCCGCAAAATGGGTAGTTGATAATTATATTGATGTATTGTCAGATACAACAGTTACACCAATAATTAAGTGGTTTGGTAATTCACTTTTTGTTTCTGTGACACATACCATTTTGGCAGTAATAATTAGTTCAATGGCAGCTTATGCATATTCAAGATTGGAGTTTAAAGGGAAAAATTCAATTTTTGGATTTTTATTAATGACGATGATGTTTCCGTCAGTTGTGAATTTAATTCCTTTATATAAAATAATGGATACTTTAAATTGGGTAAATACATCATGGGCATTAATATTTCCCGGACTCGGAGGAGTAGTTAATATATTCTTAATTAGACAATTTATGATGGGAATTCCAAAAGAGTATGATGAATCAGCAAGAGTTGATGGTGCAAGTACCTGGACAATTTATACTAAGATTATAGTACCATTATGTAAACCAATATTAATAATAATTGGATTATTCTCATTTACAGGTTCTTGGAATGATTTCTTATGGCCAACAATTATTATGAATGACACAGAAAGGTTGACATTGACAGCAGGATTGAGAACATTACAAGCAGGCTACAGCATAAAAGTAGCCCACTTAATGGCTGTAACAGTATTAGCAATTTTACCTACTTTAATATTATATTTAGTAGCACAAAAGTATTTTATGGAAGGATTGTCTTTACAATCAGGAGTTAAGGGCTAAAATTTAGGAGGAATAGATATGACAGTTAATATACCAAGAAATGAATATCCACGTCCACAATTCGTAAGAGAAAATTGGATTAATTTAAATGGGGAGTGGGAATTTGATTTTGATGACAATAATATAGGAATAAAGGATGGATGGTACAAAAATCCAAAGCTAGGTAAGAAGATATTAGTTCCTTATGCTTATCAAACTGAGCTTTCAGGAATAAATATAAAGGAATTTCATGATATAGTATGGTATTCAAAAACTTTTGACTTAGATGAAGTCATGAAAAATAAAAGGAACATACTGCACTTTGGGGCTGTTGATTATAAGGCAGATTTATGGGTAAATGGTGAACATTTATTTACCCATAAAGGGGGACATGTACCTTTTTCGGTAGATATAACAAATGTTATAAAGGAAAAAGATAATCTAATTGTTTTAAGAGTTGAAGATTATGCAACTGATCTAGAATTGCCAAGAGGAAAACAATTTTGGAGAAAAGAATCTCATGGAATATTCTATACAAGAACAACAGGAATTTGGCAATCAGTTTGGATAGAGCCAGTAAGTGAAACATATTTAAAGAAAGTATGGCTTACTCCTGATTTGGATAAAAAGACAGTTTTAGTTGAGTATGAATTTGAAGGAAATATTACTGAAACCTCATTAGGAGTAGAAATATCAGTTAAGAATACAGTAATAGTCAATGATAGAATAACTTTAATGAGTAGCAGAGAAAAGAGAGCTTTTGGATTAAATCAAGAATTAACATTGGATTGGAATCATCATGAATCCTTAGCGTGGAGTCCGGAAAATCCAATACTGTTTGATATTAAGTTTAATGTTTATAAGAAAAATGCTATCATTGATACAGTTAAATCATATTTTGGATTAAGAAAAGTAGAGGTAGTAGATGGGGTCTTTATGTTAAATAACAGACCGTATTACCAAAAATTATTATTAGATCAAGGATATTGGGAAGAATCATTACTTACCGCACCAACAGACGAACATTTTATTAAAGATATTAAATTGTGTAAAGAGATGGGATTTAATGGTGTGAGAAAGCATCAAAAGATAGAAGATCCAAGATTCTTATATTGGGCAGATAAATTAGGTATGCTAGTTTGGGGGGAAATGGCTAACGCATATGTTTATTCAAGAAGATATGTTAAAATGCTAAATAATGAATGGATTGAAATGATAGAAAGAGATTATAATCATCCTTCAATAGTTACATGGACTCCTCTAAATGAGTCTTGGGGTGTAGATTCAATAATGAATAATAAGGATCAACAAGCTCATTCAGCTGCTATGTATTGGTTAACAAAATCATTTGATCAAACAAGAGTAGTTGTCTCTAATGATGGATGGGAACACACAAAAACAGATCTTCTTACAATTCATGATTATGAGTATAGAAATGAAATTTTAACAGAGAGATATTCTTGCATAGATAATATTTTAAAGACAAAACACTCAGGAAGAGGTATGTTTGCTAAAGAGTGGGGGTATGAAGGACAACCTATAATTATTTCAGAAATGGGTGGAATTTCATATCAAAAAAGTGAATGGGAAGGCTGGGGATATTCCGCAGCAACATCTGATGAAGATTTCATCTTAAGATATTATAATGTAGTATCGCCAATGCTAAAATCGAAATTAATTCAAGGATTTTGTTATACTCAAGTAACTGATGTAGAGCAAGAAATAAATGGTTTACTAACCTATGCAAGAGAACCAAAAGTAGACTTAAGTATTATAAAGGCAATAAATGAAGGAAGATGGATACCAGATATTAAATAAAGTTAATCCTTATTTAAAATAAGTGGAGCTGTCGCATAATTGAAAATATAAAATTTAGAATACGGAATTAAGGTAAAATGGATTCAAAGTAATTTTGAAATTTTATATTAAGTATCTTCTGCGACAGCCTCAACTATATATTATAAATTGGAGGCATAATTATGAAAGTGTTAAATAGAAAGCTTGAAAGAAATATGATTCTTATAGGTTCAGTATGGCAAATACTATCTGGACTAGCTACTATATTTATTTATGCAACGTATATAAAAACTAAAGGAGTGGGGATAGAAGATATTTCGAAAGTAGATGTTACATCTATTCAATTACTATTAGACAATGTTTATATAGTTACAACTACTGTAGGATTTCTATTTATAGCTATGGGATTAGTAAATTTATATATTTATAAAAAAACTAAAAATAATATGATTGAAAAAGGAAAAGGAATTTGGCTTATTATTTGTTCAGTAATTTCTTATTTCTTTATGGATATAATTTCTGCTATTTTATTTATGGTGTCAGGAGTAATTATGCTATCTAAAAATAAAGCTATTTTAAAAATTAATAATGGATTAGTAAATTAAAAAATTAGATCTTATAAAATCCTATATACTTAGGGTTATAGCTAGAGTGTATAAAAATATATTGAAAAATGTATTTAAAACATATCTGGCTTTTTGTATTTATAAAATAGATATCAAAGTGCTAATAGTATTAATGTTAGGAATTATTATTGAAAATATAGATAAAAAAGAAATACATTAAATGGAGGAGATTATGAGGAGGTTAATTATGGGGTTGTTGCTTACAACAGTGTTAATGGCAGGATGTACATCAAAATATGTAGGTAATGAGAATAATGTTAATGTGGAAAATGAATATTTAAATAGTTTTACTTTAGAGGATGAATGGGAAGATGACTATGGAATAGGAGATCCATATATCTTCAGGTATGATGGGAGATATTATTTATATGTATCAACTCATGATTATAAGGTAGGGGTAAAATGTTGGAGTTCAGATAATTTAGTAGATTGGAAGTATGAGGGATTAGTTACAGAGGAAAAGAAAACACTAGGAGCATATGCACCAGAAATAATATATTGGGATGGATATTTTTATATGTATACATCGCCAGCTGGTAAAGGGCATTATGTACTACAAAGTGATTCACCTACAGGGCCATTTAAATTAATATCAGATAATATTGGTATGAGTATAGATGGTAGTGTCTTCATAGATGATAATGCAAAGTGGTATTTTTATTATGCATCACCTAAAGGTATAATGGCTGCGCCTATGAAATCTCCAACTGAAGTAGAAGAAACAAAGGTCGTTGATAATACATTTATGAATTGGTGGACAGAGGGGCCGAGTGTTATAAAAAAGGATGACATATACTATATGACTTATACAGGAAATCATGTTAAAAGCACTGGATATAGAGTGAATTACTCAACATCATTGGAATCTCCTATTACGGGATATAAAGAAGGGGTTAATAATCCTATATTAATTAATACTTCAGAAGAGTTTTATGCATTAGGACATAGTTCCAGTGTTTTAGGGCCGGATTTAGATTCTTATTATATAGCATATCATAATTTAGTTGGAGAAAATGGGTTTCCACTAAGAAAGTTGAATATAGATAGATTAGTTTTTAATGGAGAAAAAATGTCTGTCTTGGGACCTACGAATTTTAATCAACCAAGCCCTAATATGCCGCAGTTTTACACATGGGTAAATAATGACACAGATAATAAAATGAAAAATATAGAAGAAGGGGAAGAAAAGTTTATTGTTTCAAATGATGAGACAAGTGAAGTATTTACTGCTGAATTTTCTTTTTCAGATGTAAAAGATAGTAATGTCTGTATAGTTACTTCATATAAAGATAGTAAAAATTATGGAGAAACTAATATAGATATCGAGGATAATAAAGTATCTATGAAATTAATAGAAAATGGGAATGAATCATTGATTAGTGAGAATACTTTACCATATAAATTTGATTTTAGTAAGATGCATACTATAAGAATAAAAAATAATCCAAATAAGATGGAAGTACTTTTAGATAATATAAAGGTATTAGCTGCAGATAATGGATTTAAAGCAGGTTCAGTTGGATATAAATACGCAAAGTATCCAGCAGATTATTCATTCTTAGCATTTAGTAATGAATCATTTGGAACAAGTGATAGTAAGACTATTAAGGCTATTCCAGGTAGAATAGATGCAATACATTACAATAAAAGTGCTTATGAAATACCTGTAATAGAATATGAAGATAGTATTTCAGCAATTACATTAGATGAAAAAGGTAAGTCGGTATTGTATAACATAAATGTAAAAGAGGACTATAGCTATGGAATAGATGCAATAGTAAAAAGTGCTGATATAAAGGGAAAAGTAGATATATTAGTTGACGGTAAAAAATATTTAACATGTACTATAGAGAAAAATGAAAATGTAAATGAGTGGTTCAAAGGATATTTAGGAGAAATGAAGTTAAAGAAAGGTTATCATCAAATAGAATTAAAGTTAAAAGAAGGTTTGTTAAATATTGAAAGCCTAGACATTTATAAAGTAAATACAAAGGTAAAGTATAAAAATAACTTATATAAAGTACCAAGCGATACAGAATGGAATTTGATAGCGGGATGGACAAGTTTGAATGATGCAACTGAAAGTTTGGGAGATGAAATAAACAGAGTATTTTATGGAAAGGATGAATTTAAGATACAGTCATTATCGGTTGATTTTGCTCTAGGAAATGTAGTAAAAGATGTTGGAATTTATTTTAATGCTACAAATGAGTCTTTATATAAAGAGCAAGTGACTGATTCAATGTTTGGATATTATCTACAAATCCAAGAAGAAAAACTTATATTGCACAAATTAAATTATGGAAGAGAAGAATTGATAAGCACAGAAGTTAAAATAAGTCCAAAAGAGTTCATTAACTTTAAAATAGAAATTAAAGAAAATACAATAGTCATTAAGATTAATGATAAGGAAGTATTATCTTATGTTGATTTGGATTTATATACTCACGGAAAAATTGGCTTTAGAGCAGATGGTTCAAAGATTTATATTAAAAATTTAGAAATTAAATAATGTAATACTTCTTGCAGATATCAAGATTTAGAGAAGTAATATTGACATAACTTAACAGATAGGAATAATTGTTGTGGGGGTAAAAATGAAGAAATATAAAAAAATATTAGTAGGATTTATACTTGGAGGAATAATGGGAACTTTAATTAGTTGTGAGAACAAAGGAGAGAGTTTTATTCAAGTTACTTCAGATAACTATGACCAAAGTAAGTTCTATACTAATCCACAAAATATAGATTTAATAGCAGATCCCTTTGTATTAAGGACTAAGGAAGGAAAGTATTATGCATATGGAACAAGTGATAAAATTCAAGCATCTGGATATTTAGTTTGGGAGTCAGATGATTTAATTACTTGGAAAGAAGTTGGCGTTGCCTATATGGCTAAAAAGGGAAGTTGGTCCAATAGAGATTACTGGGCTCCAGAGGTATATTACAAAAGTGGAAAGTATTACATGTATTATACTGCAAGAGATAGAGAAACAAAAAATCTTGGGTTAGGTGTTGCTGCCAGTGATAATCCATATGGACCTTTTGAAGACATAACAAATAGTCCTATAATAGGTGAAGACTTTGCTGTTATTGATGCAAATATACTTATGGAAGATGATAAAATGTATCTTTATTATGTTAAAGATTGTTCTACAAATTCTATAAGTGGTAAAAATATTAGTCAAATATATGGGGTAGAGTTAAGTGATGATATGGTGACTTTCAAAGGAGAACCAGTATTACTAACTACCCCAGAACAAGAATGGGAAAGTATACCTGGAGAATGGGCATGGAATGAAGGTCCAACAATTTTAAAGGAAAATAGTAAATATTATTTAATGTATTCAGCTTATCCATATTGGGATAAATTGTATTCTATAGGTTATGCCATTTCTGATAATCCTTTAGGGCCATTTGGCAAATATGAAAATAACCCAATTTTAACAAGTGAAATAGACTGGACTCATGTTTCAGGTTCAGGGCATAATTCTGTTATAAGATCAAAAGATGGCAAGGAAATATATTCAGTGTATCATACACATATGAATCCAGAAGAGGGGGGAAGTAGAAGGTCAATAAACATAGATAAACTTGGATTTAGAGAAGATGGGACAATGTATATAAATGGTCCTAGTGTAACACCTCAACCTTTACCATCAGGAACTGGTAGTAGTGATAATCTTAATTATTTAATAGAAGCTATTGAAGTACAAGGTAAATCAGAAAAAAACGAAAAACTATTATATGATGGAGAAATAGTTTTTCATAATAACTTTAATGATTATGAGTGGAGAAGTAATGGGAAAAATAAACTAACTATAAAATTTAGAGAAGAAATAAAAGCTACAGATATACTTATATATGGTAATATCGAAGAAAGTAAAAGACCAGATATAAAGAAAATAAAAGTTTCAAAAGATAAAATATTTAAAGGGATTGATTCTAGTTTGGCAAAATTACCAGGAGAAGCTACTATAATTTCTTTTGATGAAGTTAATACCAAAGAAATAGTTGTAGAGTTTAGTAATAAAAAAGAATTTGCTATTTCTGAAATTCTTATAATGGGGAAGAAATAGTAAATTAAAAAATATGAGTTTGCTATTGTACCTCTAATATTTCAATAATATATTGTACAGATATATGAAGTCATATTTTAGTACTTTCAAAGAAAAAAAACCCAAAATTCTAAAATATTCTTTTTTAGGATTAAAATAATTTGTTGCAAAGGTTTACCTCATAAGTGCTTTTATTGTTTAAAGTCACTAATTATAGTATAATATAGATATAAATTAAGAAAGATAATACTAAAATATTGTCAAATATAGATTTTGATAAAAATTTGGAGGGAATTATGGCGAAGAAACCTGTAATGTTAATGATATTAGATGGATTTGGAATAGCTCCAAAGTCAGATGGAAATGCTGTAGAAGCAGCTAAAAAACCAAACTTTGATAGATTAATTGGAAAATATCCACACACTCAATTACAAGCAAGTGGATTATATGTTGGATTACCAGATGGACAAATGGGTAACTCAGAAGTTGGTCATTTAAATATAGGCGCAGGAAGAATTATATATCAAGAATTAACAAGAATAACAAAAGAAATTAGTGAAGGTGGATTTTTCAAAAATGATGCATTAACTCTTGCAGTTAATAATGCAAAAGAAAAAAATTCAGCACTTCACTTAATGGGCCTATTATCAGATGGTGGTGTTCACTCACATATAGATCACGTAAAAGGATTATTAAGACTAGCTAAAGACGCTGGATTAGAAAAAGTATATGTACATTGCTTCATGGATGGAAGAGACGTTCCACCATCATCAGGAAAAGATTTCGTAGTAGAACTTGAAAATTACATGAATGAAATTGGAGTAGGTAAAATTGCTACTGTTTCAGGAAGATATTATGCAATGGATAGAGATAACAGATGGGAAAGAGTAGAACTTGCATATAATGCAATGGTACTTGGTAGAGGTGAAATTGCAACTTCAGCAGTAGAAGCAATGGAAAAATCATATCATGATAATAAAACAGATGAGTTTGTATTACCAGCTGTTGTAGATTCAAATGGAATGATTAAAAATGGAGACTCAGTAATATTCTTTAACTTTAGACCAGATAGAGCTAGAGAAATAACTAGAGCTATAAACGATAAAGAGTTTGCAGGATTTAAGAGAGAAACTTTAAACTTAACATTTGTAACAATGACTCAATACGATAAGACTTTAGAGGGCGTTAATGTTGCATATAGACCAGAAAGCATAAATAATACTTTAGGAGAATATGTATCAAGCAAGGGATTAAATCAATTAAGAATTGCTGAAACAGAAAAATATGCCCATGTTACATTCTTCTTTAATGGTGGAGTTGAAAAAGAAAATCCAGGTGAAGATAGAGCTCTTATAGCATCACCAAAAGTTGCAACTTATGATTTAAAACCAGAAATGAGTGCTTATGAAGTAACAGAAGAATTAATTAATAGAATTAATGAAGATAAGTATGATATGATTATACTTAATTTTGCTAACCCAGATATGGTTGGACATACAGGAGTAATGGAAGCTGCTGTAAAAGCTATAGAAGTTGTAGATGAATGCTTAGGAAAAATTTCAGATAAAATACTAGAAAAAGAAGGAACTTTATTTATAACTGCTGACCACGGTAATGCAGAGACAATGATAGATTTCTCAACAGGAAATCCATTCACAGCACATACTACAGATCCAGTTCCATTTATATGGGTAGCTAATAATACAGAAGGTAGAACTTTACAAGAAGGAAAACTTGCAGACATAGCACCAACAATGCTAACTGTAATGGGACTTGATATACCAGAAGAAATGAGCGGTAAAACTTTAATAATAAATAAGTAATTAACAAAGAACGCAGCCTGAAGGTTGCGTTTTTTTATTGTATTAAAAACCACTAACTATGCCGTGGATAAAATGGGTTAAGCTCTGCACAAAAAAATTCCATATATAAACTTTTTTATTATATAATTGTATTGTATCTATTTAAAATATATTAAGGAGAAGGACATATGGAATATAAAATTATTGAAAGAAATTATTGGCATAGGCCTATAAAAGAAATAACACTTGGTTTTATGCTTAATTGTATGACTTTTAATTTATTAGGATTAAATTATATTTTGCCTACAATATCAGTAGTACTTTTATACAGTGGTTTCAGGGATTTAAGAATAGAAAATAAAGAACTTAATAGAGCTTGGATATTTTCTATAATAAATATAGTATTGCATATGTTGAATTTAATATATATAAGTACACCTTTAAATATTATCTTTGAAAATAATATTATAATTGCATTTATTTCAATAAGTTTTCAAATAATATTTCTTATTATATTTAGAAAAGGAATAAAAAAAGTATTTAATAATTCAAATGTAATACAAAAAAGAGATCCTATTTTAAAAATAATTATTTTTAAAATCATAGTTTTTATTTGTGCTATAACAAACTTAGGGGAAATTTGGATTATAGTTATTCCAATAATCATTTACTATTTTTATATTTTTAGATTACTTTATAAGTTAAGTTATGATCTTGAAACCATTAATTATAAATTATTAGAAAAGAACAAAAGAATTAGTAATAAAAAGTTTCTTTTTATATATTCAACTATTTGTATTTTTATAGTTGGAGTTTGCTGTATTATTTCTAATCACATTAAACTAGATTCTTCTGAAGTTATTGAGGTAAAGGAATTTGGAACTAGAAATATGTTAATAGACAAAGGAATTCCTATAGAAATAGTTAAAGACATAGAAGATAAAGACATTATTAAGCTTAAAAATTTAGTAAATGCTGAAGTTTTTAGTGAAAATTTAAATTTTAAATCTATTTTAAATAAAGATAGAAGTAAATTGAAGGTAACAACTATCTTTTTTGAACTTATTGATAATGAAATATATACAATTGAATATTTTAATTGGGGGGAAGAAGGATCTTACTGGCAAAATGGTTTTGCAATAAGTAATACATGGCCTTTAGAATTGGTAAATGGTAAAATATTATATGAAAAAGATGGAATTAATTACTTTGCTGAAATACCTAGATTAAATGAAGGAATGATTAAAAGTATTAATGTATTTGGAGATGAAAGGCAAGATAATAAGATTACAGGGGCTATAAATTATCCATATAACTCCAAAAAACAAAGAGGGTATATTTTCTATAAAATAGGTGTCCAAAAAGGAACTATATCAGGTGCAAATATAGTAAATTATATTAATTATAATCATCCATTTAGAATTCCGTATACTGAAATAGAAAAGGAAAATATAATGTTTAGTGATAACTTAAGACAACACTATACAAACTTTACTATTAAGTTAAGTGATGAATGATTTGGCAAACAAAAAATACTTTGACAGTCAAAAGATTTGACAATTAAAAATTTTGAATGTATAATATCAATTACTAAAATGAAAGTATTTATAGGAGTTGAATATTATGAAGGTTAGGCTTATAACAGATTCAGCATGTGATTTACCAATAGATTATATAGAAAATAACCAAATAGAAGTAGCACCATTAATGGTTAATATAAATGGAAAGTTTATACCAGATGATTTAGGACAAAGTTTAAAACATGAAGATTTTTATAAAATGATAAAAGAAGGAGCAATGCCATCCACAACACAAGTGAATGTTGGTACTTTTTTAGAGATATTTAAAAAATATGTGAAGCAAGGGGAAACAATCTTATATATAGGATTGTCTTCAGCATTAAGTGGAACATATAATAGTTCTAATACAGCAAGAGAAATGATATTAGAAGAATATCCAGATGCAAAAATATATATTATAGATTCGTTAAGTGCATCAGTAGGTGAAGGATTATTAGTATATAAGGCTAATGAAATGTTAAATAACAATATAGATATAGATGAAGTAGTAAAATTTATAGAAAATACTAAAAGACATGTTATACATGCTATAACAGTAGATGATTTAAATCATTTAAAAAGAGGAGGACGTATTTCAGGAGCCGTTGCTACTGTAGGAAGCTTACTTGGAATAAAGCCAACCCTTAAAATAGATGATGAAGGAAAAGCAATCCCAGGGGATAAAATAAAGGGAAGAAAAAAAGCTTTAAAATACTTAGTTAAACAACTAAAAGACAAAGCAATAAATCCAGAAGAACAAGTAATCTTTATATGTAATGCAGATTGTAAGGATGAGGCAGAAGATATAAAGAAAATGATACTTGAAGAAGTTACGGTTAAGGATATAATAATTACATCTATAGGATCAGTAATAGGAACTCATGGTGGACCGGGGACTTTAGGCGTAGTATTTATAGGAACTGAAAGATAGAATTATGACATCATAAATATAACAAAATTAAAAGATTATTATGCAATTTGTTATCATTATTAAAGAATATTTTAATTAAAAAAACTCCTACGTAAACTTGACCCTGTCAAGT
>NZ_LBMX01000025.1:0-1486 GCF_001010885.1 Clostridium sp. C8
TCGATTTTCTGTTAGTGAAACGAGAGTGTAAAATAGTCTGTGTAAACTTCAGAAGATGATATAATAAATTATCAATATGGAGGGAACACAGACTATGTCATTTTCAAAAGAAGAATTAATAAAAATGTTAGCAAAGGATCCAAGTATTAAAACAGCTGAAGATATTCAGAATGTTTTAAAAGATTTATTCGGTGGAGTGCTTCAGCAAATGCTTGAAGCCGAATTAGATAACCATCTTGGTTATACGAAACATGATTATCAAAATAAGAACACAACTAATAGCCGTAACGGCAAAGGCCGTAAAACTATGAAATCTAATCTCGGTTATTTTGATTTAGATGTCCCAAGAGATAGGGAAGGTTCTTTCGAGCCGGAAATAGTAAAAAAGCATCAAACTGATGTCTCACACCTAGAAAGCTCAATAATTGGTATGTATGCTAAAGGAATGACTACAAGAGATATAGCAACACAAGTAAATGAAATATACGGAATGGAAATATCACCTACTTTAGTTTCTAATGTGACAGATAAAGTAATTCCAATGGTGAGAGAATGGCAAAGTCGTCCATTGGAAACTGTATATCCTATAGTATTTATGGATGCTATTCACTTTAAGGTAAGGAAAGATAATGTTGTTGTTTCGAAAGCAGCCTACGCTGCGATTGGGGTAAATCTTGAAGGGAAGAAAGATGTTCTTGGTATATGGATAGGATCAGCTGAGTCATCAAAATACTGGTTGCTTGTTTTAAATGAGCTAAAAAACAGAGGTGTAAGGGATATATTAATTGCATCAGTTGATGGCCTAACAGGATTTAACGAAGCCATTAGGGCTGTTTATCCTAATACAGAAATTCAAAGATGTATTATTCATCAAATTAGAAATTCAAGTAAGTACTTATCTTATAAGGATTTAAAAGCTTTCAATGCAGATTTAAAGCTAGTTTATACTGCTACTACTGAGGAGATAGCATTAGCAGAATTAGATCGATTAGAACAAAAATGGGGAGATAAATACCTAATAGCAATAAGGTCTTGGAGAAATAATTGGAATGAGTTAGCTACATTCTTTAAATATCCACCTGAAATTCGAAAAATAATATATACGACTAACGCCATGGAAAGCTATAATCGTCAGCTTAGAAAAGTTACTAAAACTAAATCTATATTTCCTAATGATGAATCATTAATGAAAATTCTATACCTTGCTACCATTGATATCAGTAATAAATGGACTCAATCAATACGAGGGTGGGCGCAAATTTTAGCACAGTTATCAATCTTCTTCGAAGGTCGTTTAGACGACCAGTTATTCTAAGTACATCAAGTTAAATGTCTATTAAAACGCAGCTATTAATGTAATAATTATCAATTAAAAGAAAATAAAGGTTGGATATCTTATTAAACTATCCAACCTCTTAAATGAAATTTAATTTTCTGAAGTTTACACAAAATTATTGACAGACTCAGTGAAACATATTTTACTCTA
>NZ_LBMX01000026.1:0-1828 GCF_001010885.1 Clostridium sp. C8
AAGACCAGCTAATAATAGTCAAGTAAAATGTTAAAAAATATTTTTAATAAAAAAGGGTATAACAAATAAGCCATTTCAAAACACGAACGATTACAAAAAATGGATATATTAAGCTGCATTATTTAAAGCTTTATTTTCCAAAAACATTTGTTTATGTAGTTTAGGATCTCTTACCTCAAACCGTGTTTGATTTCGAAGAACCGCAAAAATATAGTTTATTATTTTATGCATTATTGCTACTAATGCAACCTTTGATTTTTTACCATTAAGGTTAGTTTGGTAATAATCTAATAAAATTTTGTTAATAGGGACACCATTACGGTTGGTTCTTATACAAGCGAGTGCAGCAGCATATAATGCCCTACGGCCTATTCGTGTACCGCGTTTTGAGATTTTATTTTGATTACCTTTAAAGTTACCTGACTCATTAACAGAGCTGTCTATACCAAAGAAGGCAACTAGGTGTTTAGGTTTTATGAAACCGCCAATATTGCCTATTTCAGCCATTAATGTAATAGCTGTTAATCGTCCTATTCCTGGAATAGAGTCAATAAGCTCAATATTTTTCTTGATTTGTTCAGGAAAGTTATTTGAACTAATTAAAGCTTCTATTTCGGTAAGTAGATTTTGAATTTCAGATTCTATAGCTTTTATAAGTGTTATTGTACTAGTTATTTTTACGGATAAACCGTGCAACGGTAGTCCAATAATTGTAGCCTCAGTTGCTATATCAATAAGCTTTAAGTACTTGTTTTGAGCCCATTTAGCACCTTTTTTAGATTTAGTAATTAATATATCTAATATTTTATCTTCAGGTGCATTTAAAATGGACTCTGGTGTTTGATAATTACTTAAAAGATCAATAGAAGTATTTGAAGTTACATTTGAAAATACATCTTTGTAACCAGGGAAAATAACTCTTAAATCAGTGGATAACTTTTTCTTATAAGTAGAACAAGTATCATTGAGTTTGTAATACTCCCTAATTAGAGATTTTAATAGGAAAATGTCTAGGCTAACGCCTTGCGAAAGCTTGATATTTTGAAATTTACCTATTTTGGCAATAGATAAAGCATCTTTTTTATCATTTTTCACTTTTCTTATATCCACATTTTTGTTACACTTAGTAACGAGTGGATTGATAACAAATGTGTTATCAAAGGTTTTATTAAGAAAGTGGAAAAGAGATAAGTGGTACACACCAGTGGACTCCATGAAAATTGCAGTTTTCATGTTAAACTCTTCTTCCACTTTCTTTATTTCTTTTTGTAAGTGATTGAAGCCACTGACATCATGCTTTATTTTAAAAGCCTTCCTATAAATATCTCCATTAGGTGCAAGTATTGCAACATATGAAAAATCTGCTGAAACATCAATTCCTACAGTAGGACTATAAAAAAATTTAGACATTGTATATATCTCCTTAAAATTTAGTTTAGAGATAGAATAGAAATTCCAATCTATCAGTTAGTCTATAACCTTGTTTGTGACACGGGTAATTCCCAAAGGGAAACCCAACCAGCTAAACATAGAAATCTACCTGATGGAATGATACGCTTTCTTACGGGTATAAGCTTAAAAAGCTTCCCAGGGGGAGTACATCTATCCTCTATTCAGGAGTATTATACTAAAATATATTTAATTTGGTTAGGTCCCTAATGGGATTTCATAGAAAACTAATATTACTAAAGATAAGCGTTTCGCATCATAAGATGCTAGGCGGGATAAATCTAAAAATAAGAATAATAAAATAATGATGAGTTGTAATATTCGGAAGAATAGTATTAAGTTTTCTATCAAATGTTATAACTACATCATACAAGGGGGA
>NZ_LBMX01000027.1:0-2109 GCF_001010885.1 Clostridium sp. C8
AGGTCAGAGGTGTAAGTGTGGTAACATATTTAGCTGACTGATACTAATAGGTCGAGGGCTTGACCAATAAAATAAAGATATGGCTTAAATTTATATTCGTGTGCAATTTTCAGAGAACACTCTGAATAAGGAATACAAATTACTAGCGTAATTTGTATAAGTTCCGGGAACCAAATCGAAGATCTTGATAAGGAAACTCAACTGCGTTGAGTGCGTTCGATATCTAAATCAGAGATTTAGGATTTCACAGCATCTGGTGATGATGGCGTAGAGGAAACACTCCTTTCCATTCCGAACAGGAAAGTTAAGCTCTATAGCGTCGATGGTACTGCATGGGAGACTGTGTGGGAGAGTAGAACGTTGCCAGGTTAGCAAAAAGACTTAAGATAAATCTTAAGTCTTTTTATTTATATAAAATTATTTGTTTATTTTGTTAAAACCAATCCTTTACTTCTTATGCAAGTACATTCTCTAGCTTCTTGCGTATGCAAGCATTGATATTTTACTTTTTTAGGTGATATTATTTCTTGTGACTTCTTTATGGTCTTTTCTTGTGAATTCATTTAATACACTCCTTATTAATTAATACATATAAACAATATTATATATCAACTAATATTAATTATCAATATATTGATATCATAAGTAAATGGAAAGTATGGTAAAATAAAATATATAACTCATATACAAGTTTAATAAGATTTATATCATATAGAATTTGTATATTTTAGTAATTTAAATTTTTTTCATAACGACATTTTGCATAGAACGCAGCACCTATCATTCCAGCAGAATCTCCAAGTTCAGCAGGAACTATTGAACAAGCTTCTGCTGATATTTTTAAAGCGTGATTTTTTATGACTTCTCTTGTTTTCTTTAATAATCTGTCTCCAGCTTTAGACATGCCTCCACCAATTATTATAATTTCAGGATTATACATGTTTATAACATTTACTAATCCATATCCTAATAATTCACCAGTTTCATATAATGTACTAATAGCAACAGTATCTTCTAAATCAAAAGCCTCAGAAATCATATTAGCTGTAATTTTATTATAATCATGATCTATCCAATCTGAAATAATACTTTTTTCACCCCTATCTAATTTATCTTTTAATGTTTGAATCATTCCAAGTGCAGAAACATAGCGGCCTAAACAACCAGAACTACCACATTTACAAGAACGACCATTACGATACATATTCATATGTCCAATTTCACCTACACTAGATGTGGCTCCATATAAGATATGTCCATCAATTATTATTCCTGCGCCTAATCCGGTACCTAATGTTAATAAGACAATATTATCTTTATCTTTTCCAGCACCAAAATATCGTTCACCATATAGATTAACACGTACATCATTATCAATGAATGTAGGAATATTTAACGTGCCTTCAATAAATTTTACTATATTTACATTTTCCCAATTATAAAAGTTAGGAGAAAACTTTGAAATTCCATTTTCAACATCAAGAATTCCAGGAACTCCTATACCTATACATATAATATCTTTGCTTGATAGGTTATGAGAAGTTAATAATGAAG
Source organism: Clostridium sp. C8 (assembly GCF_001010885.1). Classification (NCBI taxonomy): domain Bacteria; kingdom Bacillati; phylum Bacillota; class Clostridia; order Eubacteriales; family Clostridiaceae; genus Clostridium; species Clostridium sp. C8. The sequence continues at coordinate 1,555 of NZ_LBMX01000027.1, forward strand.
ACACTGTATTAGCAATTTTATTTATTACATAATCAGATCCTAAGATTGCTTTTGTAGGAACTCTAACCTCATGTATTTTAATAAAAGAATTATTAAATAAGGAAGTTTTAAGATTTGTTCCACCTAAATCTATACCTATATAAAACTTGTCCATGAATTATCCTCCATAATAGATTTTAATAATCAATAATAATTCTATAGGTAATATAGAATATTTTCTATGTAAAATATTTTGAAATTACAAACAAAATTATACTTTTTATTGTGTAAGGTGTAATAAGTAGAATATTTCATAAAATAACTACAGTATACTCTGAATAATCTGAAAAGTAAAATAAACATAACCTTGTATATCAATATGAATAAAACAAAGAAAATAAAAGAAATATAAAGTAATTACATAATAATAGATAATAAATAGGTATTTATAAATATTATTATCTATTATTAGATGATATTATGTAATACGTTGCTAGTGCAAATCGAATTAATAAGTTTAAGAAAAATTTAAAAAACTTATTGACAAGGAAATGCATAAGTGATAAGATAATGAAG
>NZ_LBMX01000028.1:0-50753 GCF_001010885.1 Clostridium sp. C8
ACTACATCATACAAGGGGGAGGAATGAGAGGCGTTTATACAGCTGGAGTATTAGATTTATTATTAGACGAAAAAATAGATATAAAATATTGCGTAGGAGTATCAGCAGGAGCATGTAACTGTATTTCATATATTTCAAAGCAACATAAGAGAAATTATAGAGTAAATTTAAATTATATAAATGATAGAAGATATTTAAGCTTTAGCAATTTAATTAAAACTGGATCAGCTTTTGGTATGGAGATGCTATTTAATATTATACCAAATGAATTAGAGCCATTTGATCATGAAGGATTTAAAAATTCCGGAGCTAAGTTTATAGTTGGAGCAACAAATTGTAAAACAGGACTTCCTGAATTTTATCATATTAAAGATTTTAATGAAGATGGATATGATGCAATAAAAGCATCTATTTCATTACCATTAGTTGCTAAAGTAATTGACTTTGATAATAAAAAGCTAATGGATGGTGGAATAGCTGCGCCAATACCAATACAAAAGGCAATAGATGATGGAATTAAAAAGCATGTTGTTATACTAACTCAGCATAAAGGATATAGAAAAGGCAAAAACAAGATGATGCCTATAATAAAAAGAAAATATAAGAATCATCAAGGGCTTATTAATGCCATGGAAAATAGATATAAAATATATAATGATACATTAGATAAAATAGATGAATTAGAAGCAGAAGGAAAATGTTTTGTTATAAGGCCAAGTAGTCCTTTAGAAGTTAGTAGATTTGAAAAAGATAAAGAAAAATTAGAAGCAATTTATAATAAGGGATACGAAGATGCAAAAAAGTTATCAGCTGATTTGAAAAAGTTTCTTGAAATTTAGTTAGAAGAGAAGTATATATTATCAAGTTTAAGGCTATAAAAATTATTAGAGATAAAATTTTTTGAGAATGTATAATATATTATAATATGGTTCAATGATAAAAACTCCAAAATAGCCTTTGGAGTTTTTATTTAGCTTAGTTTAATGTATATTATGCTTATTTTGAACGCAAATAATAGTGTTCTCCTTCATATACCTTGCCTTCACTGAAGTCCATTTTTAATAATGTTTTTCGTCTTTCAACAGCTTTAGGTATTGCCTTAGTTGCAATTATATCAACCTTAAACAAATCAAAAAAATTCTCGTTACAAACACTAAATATTTCATTTAAGTTATTTTCACTTTCGTATTGAGAAGACACATCAACTCGGAGTATTCCTGTTTTGATTTTATATTTACCAACATAACCAAACATTTCTACTGTTCCAATAGCTTTAGATAGTGATTTATCTATAATTGCAAAGCGTATAAATTCTTGTTGAGAATATGCATATATCCAAGCTCTTATGCATTGTAACATATCCTCAATTGTGTAAATACAGAAATCACCTGTACACCTATCAGAGTTAAAAAATTTTTGTGCCTTATTATCAGAATAACATTTAAGTAGCCCTTCAGAATCTTCTTCCGAAACGAGTCTTATAATAAAAGTTTCCGTTTCAAAAGTAGGACATATTTTGTATGGGTCTTGCATAAAAATCCTCCTCATAATGTAAATAATATAACTTATAATTTAATTATATAACATAAGAAATTAATAATACCATAATAAAATTTTCATATTCATATCTGTAATACTATATCTAAAGGCATCTTTTGTCTTTAAAGAAAATAAATGAAAAATTATAAATTCACAATAAGTTATTAATTGTTATTTGTAAAATATTAATTAACATAAATGTGATATAATTACCTATATTATGTAAATATTTGAGGTGATATTATGAAGATTTTTCATATGGGAGATTGGCATATAGGAAAGCTTGTTAATGGATTTTATATGACAGAAGATCAAGAATTTATAATAAATCAAATTTATGAAGCAATTGAAAAGAAAAAACCAGATGTTGTTATAATTGCAGGTGATTTATACGATAGGTCAGTTCCACCAGTTCATGCTGTGGAACTATTAAATAAAACTATGAGAAAAATAGTTAAGGATTTAAATACTAAGGTAATAGCTTTAGCAGGAAATCATGATAGCAATGAAAGAGTTGAATTTGCAAGTTCATTATTATGTGATAGTGGGCTATATATAGTTGGGAATTTAAAAAGAAAAATAGAGAAAATAGTTTTAGAGGATGATCATGGAAAGGTTAATTTTTACCCAATACCATATGCAGATGTACCAGTTGTTAGAGACTTATTTGAAGATGAAAATATAAAAAATCATGATTTGGCTATGAAAAAAATAGTTTCTGAAATATTAAATGATTTTAATGAAGATGAAAGAAATATTGCAATTGCTCATGGTTATGTAACTCAAATGAAAGAAGATAACTTTGAAACTTTAGAAGAAAGTGATTCAGAAAAGCCTCTTTCCATAGGTGGAACTGAGTATATTAATTCAAAGCATTTTGAAAAGTTTAACTATACAGCACTTGGACATTTGCATGGACCTCAAAAGGTTGGAAGTGATAAAATAAGATATTCAGGCTCACTTATGAAATATTCATTTTCAGAAGTAAATCAAAAAAAAGGTATAACAATTGTAGATATAAATGAAAAGGGAGATATAGAGTTAGAAATTTATAATTTAAAACCTAGAAGAGATTTTAGAATAAAAACTGGAACATTAGAGGAAATTATTAAAGGTTTTGATAATTCATCTGAAAATTATGAGGATTATATTAAGGTGATACTTAAAGATAAAGGTGAGCTTTTAGACCCAATGGCAAAGCTTAGAAGTATATATCCAAATGTTATGGAGCTAACTAGAGAAGAAAGAGTTTCACGAAATAGTAGTAGGAATGTAGCAACTAATATAAAAGAAAAATCTAAAATAACTTTATTTAAGAATTTTTATGAAGATATAATGGATGAAGTTTGTAGTGAAGATGAGATGAATATTATTGAGCAAATAATAGAGTCAGCAGAAAAGGGAGGAGAGTAAGGTGAAGATAAGAAAACTAGTAATAACAGGTTTTGGACCATATGCAGAAAAACAAGAATTAGACTTTGAAGCAAACCTTGATGGTAAGAATATGTTTGTTATTACAGGTAATACGGGAGCTGGAAAAACTACAATTTTTGATGCCATAAATTTTGCTTTATATGGAGAAGCAAGTGGTAGTGAAAGAGATGGTAAAAATTTAAGAAGTGACTTTGCCGATAAATCAACTCCAACTGAAGTAGAACTGTGGTTTTCACTTAGAAATAAGGATTATTATATAAAAAGATCACCACAATACTTTAGAGCTAAGCAAAGAGGTGATGGATTTACAGAAAGTAAGCCTTCTGCTGAAATTAAAATTGGAGACAAAACAGTAACAGGACCAAAGGAAGTTACTAAATTAATTGAAGAAATATTAGGAATTACATGTGAACAATTTAAACAATTAGTTATGATTCCACAAGGTGAATTCAAAAAGTTATTAAATTCAGATAGTGATAAGAAAGAAGAGATTTTTAGAAAAATCTTTGGAACTAAAGTTTTTTCAGATATACAACAAAATATAAAAATAGAAGCTAATAATCTCAAAAAGTCTATAGAGCAAATACAAAGAGATAGAGAAAATAGAGTAAAATCATTTTTATGTAGAGAAGATGATGATGAACTAAGAAGAATTATAAATGCTAAGGATTTGAATATAGAATTAATACTTTCAAAGTTTGAAGATGCAGTAAATAAAGATGAAGTTGAAGAAGATTTAATAAAGAAAAATTTAAAAGATATAAATTTAGAAATTAATAATATCTCAAAAGAGTTAGTTTTAGCCAATGATATAAATAAAAAAATAGATAATTTAGAAAAATATAAATTAGACTTAGATAAATTAACTTTATTAAAGGATGAATATAAAACTAAAAGTATAAAATTAGAGAATGGTAAAAAAGCTGTAACAGCCTTAAGTTTTGAAGATAAATATAGAGAAAAGAAAATAGCATTACTTAGAGTTGAAGAAACCTTAAAAAAAAGTATAGAAGATTTAGAGAAATATAAAAAACAATTTGAAAATGCAGAAAGAAATTTAAAAATAGAAAATGAAAAAGAAGAATTAAAAAATGATTTAAGAAAAAAACTTGATGAAATTGAGAAATTAAAAGAAAAATCATTAAACTATCAAAGTAATAAAGAAAAGCTTGATAAACTAAAAAAAGAATCACAGCATATTATTGAAAGAATTAAACAAATTGATGTGGATAGAAATAAGAATAATGATTTAATAAAATCATTATTAGAAGAATTAGAAAGTATTAATAAATTAAAAGAAGAAAAAAATACATTATATATAGAAGAAATAGCTAATACCTCTAAAAAAGAAAAACTTAATAAACTTTTAAGCTCATTAGAAAAGTATAAATTAGAAAGTCAAAGACATTTAAAGGGAACAGAATTTTATGAAAAAGCAGATAAAGAATATAAAGAAAAGAAAAACAATTATGAGAAATTAGAAGAAACTTTTAGAAGAAATCAAGCAGGGATATTGGCAAAAGATTTAATGGAAGGAGAAAGCTGTCCAGTTTGTGGATCTATTCATCATCCAAAGCTTGCAGTTATTGAAGCTGATAGTATAAATGAAGCAGCTGTAAAAGAAGCAAAGGTATTAGTTGATAAGCTGTATGAAAAAAGAGAATCTTATTATAGGGAACTTACTAAAATCCAATCAGAAATAAATTCACTTAAAGATGAAGCTATAAAACCTATATTTATAGAAATATTTAGTGAAGAAAATCTTGAAGATAATGTTGAAATATCTATAGATAAGGTTAGTACTGAAATTAAGAATAATAATAATAATTTAAATAAAATAATTAAAAGAAAACAAGACATAGAAAAAATAGTATTATTAGAATCATCTAAATTAAAGCAAAAGCAAGACATAGAAAAATATACTGAAGAATTAAGAGTTGAGCTAGAAAATAGGAATAAGGAACTATTATCAAAAGAAGGTGAAGTGAAAGCTCAAGAAGTAAACTTACAAAATATAGTTAATGAATTTAAAGGAGCAATAAGAAGTGTTGATGAGTTAGAAGAAGAACAAAGCAAGATAAATAAAAATCTTGAAAAGTTAAAAGAAGACTATTTAAAGGCAGAGAAGGAATTTAACAAAATTAAAACTATTTATGATAAAGAAAATGGAAATAATAATTCATTAGAATTAATGGTTAAAAATTCAAAGATAGAATTAGATGAAGCTCTGAAATTATTTAAAGAAAAAGTCTTACAATTAGGCTTTAAAGATTATAATGATTATTCTTTAAGTAGGATGACAGAAATAGAAATAGATAGATTGGAAAAGGATATAAGTAAGTTTAATATTGAATTATCAAATGCTGAAAAAATTTATAATTTGTCTTTAGAAGAATGTAAGAATTTAAATAAGATTGACATAAGAACTATAGAAGAGATTTTGGAAGTTAAAAATAATGAGAGAATTAACTTAGAAAAATCTGAAAAGGAGATTTACTTAAGAATAAGCCAAAATAAAAAGATTATTGGAGAATGTATTAATTATACTAAATTAATACAGCAAGATGAAGAACGATACAAGACAGTAGGTAAACTTGCAAAAGTAATCAATGGAGATAACCCAAGAAAAATAAGTTTTGAAAGATATGTTTTAGCAGCTTATTTTGAAGATATAATTGAAGCCGCTAATATAAGATTTTCACAAATGACTTGCAATAGATTTGAGCTTTTAAGAAAAGAAGAGTTAGGGGATAAGCGAAAGGGTCAAGGATTAGATTTAGAGGTATTTGATAACTATACAGGTAAATCTAGAGATATAAAAACCTTATCTGGAGGAGAATCTTTTAAAGCATCATTATCTATGGCTTTAGGACTTGCAGATGTAGTCCAAAGTTATTCAGGAGGCATCCAATTAGATACTATGTTTATAGATGAAGGCTTCGGAACCCTAGATCCAGAGTCCTTAGATTCAGCCATTGAATGCTTAATAGACTTACAAGACGATGGAAGAATTGTTGGAGTAATTTCTCACGTTCAAGAATTAAAAGATAGAATAGAAACTAAACTTGAAGTAAGCTCAACAAATAAAGGAAGTAAAGCTGTTTTCAAAGTTTAACTATCTACTACTTTTTTGTTTTACTTCTTTAAGTTTTCAAATGAACATATGACATGAATTTAGAAGCATTTTTCAGTGCACAGTTCACAAGGCACAGTTATTAATTAGTTGAGATTTGAAAATTGTGAACTGTGAGTTGTGCACTGTGAACTAAAATAAATTTGTTTTTCTATATTTAGTAGGGGATATTGATAAGAATTTTTTAAAGATTTTAATAAAATATGATACATCACCAAATCCAACTTCATAAGCAATTTCTGTTATAGATAAATCTGTATCTAATAAAAGTAATGTTGCTTTTTGAATCCTAAAATAATTTATATATTGAGTACAAGTCTTACCTGTTTGAGCTTTAAAAAATCGTAAAAAATGATATTCACTATACTGTGCTATATCAGCTAATTCTTTAATAGATATAGAATTTTTATAATTGATTTGAATATATTTAATAACTTCTTTTAATTTTTCAACTTTAACTAAGTCATTATTTTTATCTTGATCTACATTTAGGCTAACATAATTTTCTTTAAAGATAGTTGAAAAAATTGAAAATAAAGCTCCTTTAATTGATAACTGAAAGCCATAAGCTTTATTATTGTAGCTTTCAATTAACAAATTAAAAGCATTAACTATATTTGAATGTCCTATATCTGATTTGGTCACAACATTTTTAAAAAATAATTTATTTTGGATCATTGGTGTTACAAAATTAATTTGAGAATAATCTAAAGTATTACCTTCAATTAATGAAAGACTAAATACAAGGGCTATATAAGATATTTTTGTATTTTCTTTACCTATCATATAATGGATTGCTCCATTAGGAATAATAATAAAATCTCCAGTAGTTACATTAAATACTTTAAAATCTATGCAAATTTCTGCAGAACCATCAAGTATGTATATAAACTCCATTTCATCATGCCAGTGTGAATAAAAATCAGCTGAATTTCTAAACTCCACGTGATAAACTTCCATAGGTAATTTTAAGTTTCCATGATTAACTTGTTCTTTAAGTTGTAAATAGCTTTTAGTATCCATGATATCTCCTTTTAAAAAATAGAGCAGAATTATTATAATTATAAGCAATTTTAAACGAGAAAAATAGTATTAATAACAGTATAATACAAAAAGAAATGAATTTCAGTATATAAGAATAACTTTAAGGTATGGAGGAGATTATGGAAATTGAGGGGAATCTAAAGAAAGAATTAAAAAGGATAACATGGCCTTTATTTATAGAAAGTGCACTTTTTTCTTTATTAGGTAGCGTAGATACAATAATGTTAGGGCGATATTCTGATAATTCTGTTGCAGCAGTAGGAGTTGCTAATCAAATAATATGGATGTTAAACCTTATGTTTGGAATAATAACAGCTGGTACATCTATTTTAATAGCTCAATATCTAGGAGCAAAAAGTGAGAAAAAAACTATAATTCAAGTTGCAGGAATATCTATAGGTATAAATTCTATTATAGGTTTAATTATAAGCTTCGTAATGTTCTTTGGTGGATCTAGAATGATGAAGCTATTAAATAGCCCTCCAGAGTTAATATATTTAGGAAATCAATATTTAAAAATAGTTGGTGGATTTATATTTATCCAAGCAATAACTATGACATTTACAGCTATATTAAGAGCCCATAGTTTAACTAAGATATGTATGAATGCAACTATTATTATGAATATTATAAACATAATACTAAATTATATACTTATATTTGGAAAACTTGGCTTTTCAAGTATGGGGGTTGCAGGAGCTGCTTTAGCAACTATTTTAAGTAAGATTGTAGGACTAATAATTTTAGGAAAAGCAATTTATGATTTGATTTTAAATAAGCTTAAGATATCTATGTTTAAACCATTTCCTAAAATTCATCTTATAAATATACTTAAGATTGGTATTCCATCAGCTTCTGAACAAATTTCATATAACTTATCTCAATTAGTTATAACGAGTTTTATAAATCTTATGGGGGTAAGTAGTATGGCTGCCAAAAGTTATGTTGGTACAATAGTTTGTTTTAGCTATATATTTGCATCAGCAATAGGGCAAGGAGGAAGTATATTAATAGGAAATTTAATAGGGGGTAAAGAAGAAGGTAAAGCATATAAATTATGTATTTATACCTTAAGAAAGGCAATGATAGTATCAATATCTATAAGTTTCTTAATAGCTATTTTAGGGAAAAGTATTTTAGGACTTTTAACAAGTAGTTCAGAAATAATATATATAGCAGTAATGGTACTTATAATAGAAATAATATTAGAGCCAGGAAGATGTATAAATATAGTTGGAATTAATGGATTAAGAGCAACAGGCGATGTTAAATTTCCAGTATATATAGGAGTATTTTCAATGTGGACATTTGGAGTTGGTTTAGCATATATTCTTGGAGTGAAACTAAATTTAGGACTTGTAGGAGTGTGGATATCATTTGCTATAGATGAATGGTTTAGAGCAATACTAGTACTAATAAGATGGAAAACAGGAAAATGGAAAGGAAGAGGCTTTGTTAATAATTGATAATTAATGACATATTGGTAAGTTTAGAACTCTTAAATTAATCCAGTCTTACTAAATTAATTTATTAATTTTAAAAGTTTTAATTTTTTGGTAACCCTTGTTACCGAATTCCGATTAAAATCCTCATATAATGTAATCAAGAAAGAAATAAATTAAGTTTATATTATCGAGGAGGATTTTTAAATGGAAAATAAAATGTTCTGTTTCCAATGTCAAGAAACAGCAGGTTGTACAGGATGTACTCAATTTGGAGTTTGTGGAAAGTCACCAGACCTTGCTAGAATGCAAGACCTTTTAGTATATACAACAAAAGGATTATCAGAGGTTACAACTAGACTTAGAAAAGAAGGAAAAGAAATTTCAGCTGAAGTTAACCATTTCATAACTATAAATCTATTTACAACTATAACTAATGCTAACTTTGATGATGAAATATTCTATGATAGAGTAAAAAGAGTTTTAGAAATAAAAGAAGAATTATTAGCTAAATTATCAAATAAAGATGGTTTATCAGAAGCAGCATTATGGACAGCTACTACAAGAGAAGAATATGATGCAAAATCAACAGTAGTTGGAGTATTAGCAACTGAAAATGAAGATGTAAGAAGTTTAAGAGAACTTATAACTTATGGATTAAAAGGTTTATCAGCATACATGAAACATGCTAATGAATTAAGCTATGACAATGAAGAAGTAAGTGCATTTATGCAAGAAACTTTAGCTAAGTTATTAGATGATACATTAACTGCAGATGAGTTAGTTGCTTTAACTTTAGAAACAGGTAAAGTAGGGGTAGACGGTATGGCTTTACTTGATAGTGCTAATACTGGAACTTATGGAAACCCAGAAATAACAAAAGTTAATATAGGTGTTGGAAATAAGCCAGGAATATTAGTTTCAGGTCATGATTTAAAAGACTTAGAACAATTATTAGAGCAAACAAAAGGAACTGGAGTAGATGTTTATACTCACTCAGAAATGTTACCAGCTCATTACTATCCAAAATTCAAACAATATGATAACTTTGTAGGAAACTATGGAAATGCATGGTGGAAGCAAAAAGAAGAATTTGAAAGCTTCAATGGACCAATCCTTATGACAACTAACTGTATAGTACCACCAAAGGATAGCTACAAGGCTAGAGTATTTACAACTGGAGCTGCAGGATTCCCAGGATGTAAGCACATAGATGGAGTGGATGGACAAGCTAAGGATTTCTCAGAAATAATTGAACTTGCTAAGACTTGTAAGGCTCCAACAGAAATAGAAAAGGGAGAAATCATTGGAGGATTTGCTCATAATCAAGTATTTGCACTTGCAGATAAAGTTGTAGATGCTGTTAAGACAGGAGCAATTAAGAAGTTCTTCGTAATGGCAGGATGTGACGGAAGAGCTAAATCAAGAAACTACTACACAGATTTTGCAAAAGCATTACCACAAGACACTGTTATATTAACAGCAGGTTGTGCAAAATACAAATATAACAAATTAGATTTAGGAGATATCGGTGGAATTCCAAGAGTTTTAGATGCAGGACAATGTAACGATTCATACTCATTAGCATTAATTGCATTAAAGCTTAAAGAAGTATTTGAATTACAAGATATCAATGAATTACCAATAGCATTTAACATTGCATGGTACGAACAAAAAGCTGTTATAGTATTATTATCATTACTATACTTAGGAGTTAAGAATATCCACTTAGGACCAACTCTACCAGCATTCCTTTCACCAAATGTTGCTAAAGTACTTGTTGAAAACTTTGGAATCGGTGGAATAACAAATGTTGAAGATGATTTAAAAATGTTTTTAGCATAATATAAATATTAAAAGAAGCTTGTTGAACTAATTATTTAGGGAGACAAGCTTCTTTTTACTTTTAGATAATTTATAAAAAGTTTATATGTAGATAACTATTTATAATTTCTTTCCTTCAGTTTTCGAGTTTTAATTACCTAGGATAGAATTTAAAAGTCTATCTTATTTTTTTGAAAATATAATTATGATATAAAGGTATAGGTTTATTTGTGTAGAAATATGATAGAGAGGTGATTTGGTATATGAGATTAGTGAAGAAATTTTACCCGCTTATATTATTTATATTAATAACATGTATAGGGGCTATAAGAAAATATCAAATAAATTCATATGAAGTTAGTGTTGGAAAACCAACAATGACAGGTACATTTACCTTTATGGCATATGGTATTATTGCTATTATTATTTTAATTGCTTCATTATTGATTTTAAGAATTAGCTTAATTAAAGAAAATACAATAAGTAAATATATAAAATTAATATTCATTATTACAGTGATAATTCTTTCTACACCGGCAATAATTGCAATATTAACTTTCTTTCGATGATAAAGTTGAATAACCAATGATTTGTTTACAAAATATGTTATAATTAATAAATCAAATAATTTTTATAAGCTATATAAATTAATAAGTTATTGAGTAAAATATTTATAATGAAGATAATAATTATAGTGAGAGTGAGGGAGATTTAATATGTGGAAATGTGATAAATGCGGCAAAGAGTTCAAGAATACCAACCAAGATCATTACTGTGGTGAGAAACCTAAAACTATTGACGACTATATTAGTATGCAATCAGAGGAATTTTGGCCATTATTAAATCAAATTAGAGATACAATTCGTGAAGCACTCCCATATGCAGAAGAACGTATTTCCTGGAGTTGCCAACTTATTGGAATAAACAAAATATAATTCACTTTGCAGCATTTAAAAAGCATATTGGATTATATCCTGGAGACAAAGCTGTAGAACATTTCAGCCAAAGGCTTACAGAATACAAGACAAGTAAAGGAGCAGTTCAATTTCCTTACAGCAAGCCATTACCTCTTGAGCTTATTACCGAAATAGCAAAGTGGTGTTATGATAGCGGAAATCATAACTAATGAAAAAGTTTGTTTTGTAAAAATTAATAAACTTAGTAGGTTTAAATTAAGTAAATATATATGATAATACAGAAGTGTTAAGAGAAGGTATTTATTTAAAAAATGGATAGATAATATGTAGAGATAAAAAAGTACCTAATTGAGTAAATAATATATTGGAAAAGTAGCTAGTAAAATGATAAATGTTTTGTTAGTTATTTTTTTATAAAAAAATATAATCAAAACTTGATTTTGAAATAATACTGATTAAGATGTATATTGGAAAGTCTAAATTTTTTACTTACGATACGGTGAAGCGTATCTATGGGAACCCAAATTATTAGATCTTAGGTTTATTATTTTAATTCTTTGGTATATAATTAATTTATAAATTAATTTCTAAAGGAGGATTATATGAATAATAAGTGTATCAATTTATATGATATTTTTTTAAAGTATTCCTATACTGATATTATGGAATTGCTTTTAAACTCAAAAACAAAAGAAGAACAAGATTTTTATGCAAATTTATCTAATATCCTATTACAAAGAGAGCAAATGAAAGTTATAGGTAATTAATATGAAAAATTACATTATATTTGCAGGAGTTAATGGTGCAGGAAAAACTTCTATATATAAATCTATTTATTATAATGAAAATATAGATGAAAAGAGAATAAATACTGATGAAATGGTTTCAAGGATAGGACATTGGCAAGATAATAATCTTCAAATTAAATGTGCTAGAGAAGCTATAAAACTAATAAAAAAATATATAGTTGAAGGAATATCATTTAATCAAGAAACTACTTTATCAGGAAAAAGTATTATTAGTAATATAAAATTGGCAAAAGAAAAAGGATTTTATGTTACTATGAATTATATAGGGGTAAAAAGTGCTGATATTGCGAAAGAAAGAGTTGCAATACGAGTAAGAAAAGGCGGTCATGGAATACCAGATGAGGCTATAGAAAGAAGATACTTCGATTCTTTAGCAAATTTGAGTAAAGTCATTAATATATGTCACAAAATTAATATATACGATAATTCAGAAATGTTTAAATTAGTTATGGTTATTAAAGATGGTGAAGTTGTTTGGAAAGATAAGAAAACACCAAATTGGTTAAATATTAATTTGAAATAAGTAGTAGAATCTAGGTGGTTTTGCTACTTATTTTTTTATAAAAATATAGTTAAAACTTGAATTTGAAATTATATTAATTATATTGTATACGGGCAAGTCTAAACTTTTTTACTTACGGTGCGGTGAATCGTACCACAAATGACGTAGAATTTTACTAAATTTGTATATTGACAATGTAATTAAGAAGAGTATAATAATTACAAATGCAATGAAGAGGAAAGTAACTTTAAGAATACTTATACAGAGAGTTTCCATTGGTGAGAGGAAGCAAAGGATATTAAAGTGAAAATGGCCTTGGAGCGGTGTACCGAGATTTTTGTTATAAAAATTAAGGCTGCAACGGATTCACCCGTTATAGTGATAGAGTATAATCATATTATATATGACGTACTTGATGAGGTGCATATTGTAAGGTATGCATGAAATAGGATGGTAACACGAAGTTTAGCTCTCGTTCCTAAGATTAATTTCTTAGAACGGGAGCTTTTTTATATTTAAGTTTTATTATTAATAAGGAGGATTTAGAAAATGAATATTTTTATTGGAGGGGCTTGGCCATATGCTAATGGGTCAATACATATTGGCCATATAGCTGCATTATTACCAGGAGATGTATTAGCAAGATATTATAGGATGAAGGGATGCAATGTATTATATGTTTCAGGGAGTGATTGTCATGGAACTCCTATATCAATAAGAGCAAAGAAAGAAGGTGTATCGCCAAAGGATATAGCAGATAAATATCATGCAGAATTCAAAAAGTGTTTTGAAAGGTTAAATTTTTCATATGATTATTATGGTAGAACAGATGATGAATTTCATAAGAAGGATGTACAAGAAGCTATAGTTTTACTATACAATAAAGGATTAATTTATGAAAAGGAAGTAGAGCAAATATACTGTCAACATTGTAAGCAGTTTTTACCAGATAGATATGTTGAAGGAGTGTGTCCAAAATGTAATTCAATTGCAAGAGGAGACCAATGTGATAATTGTGGTACTTTACTAGAACCATTAGAACTTTCAGAAAGAAAATGTAAGTTATGTAATAATACACCAATAGTAAAGAATACAAAACAGTTATATTTCGCTTTATCTAAATTTCAAAACACTATTAAAGAAAACCTAGATAAAACTCAAAGTAATTGGAGAGTTAATGCAGTAAATAATACAAAAAGATACCTAAATGAAGGGTTATGTGATAGGGCTATATCAAGAGACTTATCATTAGGAGTAGATATACCCATACAACAATTTAGAGATAAAAAGGTTTATGTGTGGATAGATGCAGTACTTGGATATCTTACAATGAGTAAAAAATGGGCATTAGAAAATAAAAAATCATATAAAGAGTTTTGGGAAGAAAATGCTACTTCATATTATGTACATGGTAAAGATAATATACCATTTCACTCCATAATTTTACCAGCATTAATAAAGGGTATAGGATATAATAAGTTACCAGATAGGATAATATCTAGTGAATATTTAACATTAGAGGGTAAAAAAATATCAACAAGTAGTAACTGGGCAGTATGGGTACCAGATATAATAGAGCGTTATAACTCAGATACATTAAGATACTTTTTCTTAATTAATGCACCAGAAAAAAGAGATACTGACTTTTCTTGGAGAGAATTTGTGAATAGTAATAATGGTGAATTATTAGGAGCATATGGTAATTTAGTTAATAGAACTTTAGTTTTTGCTAAAAAATATTTTAATAATAAAATTCCTAATGGAGAAGTGGATATCAATATAAAAGAAAAAATAGATATTTTATATAATATTATAGGAAACCTTATAGAACAAGGAAATTTTAAAATTGCACTTGAGAAAGTTTTTGAATTTATAAGAAGTATCAATAAATATTTTGATGAAAACGCACCATGGATTACTGTAAAAGATGATTTGGAAGTTTGTGGTAACACAATATATAATTGTATTTATTCAATAGCAAATTTAGCAAATTTATTATCACCATTTTTGCCAGAATCTTCAGGTAAAATAAAAGTATGGTTAGCTATTAATGAGGATAGGTGGGAAATAATTGTGCCGAAGTATGGAGTATCAATTGAGGAAGTTACAATATTATTTGAAAGACTTAATAAGAAGATAATAGAAGAAGAGAAAAATAGGTTGGTGGAACTTACTCAGCGAACGTATGTGAGTCGAGTTTCCTTATAAGTAATCTTTAAGCCTTAGACCATTAAGTGGACTTGTCTAAGGCTATTTTTATATCTTAAAGTATCTACATTATTAAAAGTTATACCTATTTACAAAATATGTTATAATAAAAACAATAAATAAGTTTAAGGTGAATAGTTAATGAATTAAAATATAAGTATAGTCATATTTAAGGAGCGTTTGCTATATGGAATGGAATGAAATTAACAATAGAGAAGATATAGAATATTTGATTAAAGAGTATTGTGGCTTTCATGATTCTTGCTTAGTGGAATTAAATTATAAAAGTGGTACATCTGTAGATAATGAAGGAAACATGGGTTTTGGAATGCCGGAGGATAGAAAACTTCATATGATTTTTCAAAGCCAATGTGCCAAAAAGGTATTAGAATTATGTTTTACAAATGTGAAAAAGTTTCATATAGTTGGTTGGCAAGAACATTATAGTTGTGATATCTTCGATTGCTATTTAGATATACATAATGATTTAATAAGTGGCAGAGATGATAACTTAATTGTTTGGGCTGATAATGAAGGCTTTAACCCTAAGGAAGAAGTAATAAGATATATATTAAATGAACCAATGGATACATATGTAATTGCATCTCATTTAAAGTGGAGATTCTTACTGAGTAATTAACTAATCTTAAAGTGTGAACTGTAAAATGAAGTATTTTTGCAATGCGAAAATACTTGGAAAGGAAATTTATTTATGATAGATGTTTTAAAAAATACTTGCTTTTTTAAGGGAATATCAAATAATGAAATCGAAGAAATACTTAAGTCGGAAGTATATCTTTTAAAGGCATATAAGAAGGGTGAAGTAATAGCAAATCAAGGTGAAAAATGTAATAGTTTATCAGTAATAGTTGAAGGTAAGGCTGTTATTCAGACTATATATGAAAATGGAAAAGTACTGACGTTAGCAACCTTTGATGTTAGTGATGTATTTGCAGAGGCATTATTATTTTCTAAAGCAAGAGAATATCCAGCAACAGTAATGGCTATTGAGGATTGTAAGGTATTATCTTTCCCTAAAAAAAGTGTCTTAGGAATAATTCAAAAGAATACTCAATTTACAGAAAATATATTAGAATTGTTATCACAAAAAATAGTTATATTAAATAAAAAAATAAACCTAATAGAATTAGATTCTATAAGAAGGAAAATATGTAAGGTTTTATTAGATAACTATAAAAGAAATAATACATTTTCTTTTAAGATATCTTCTAAAAAGGACTTTGCGGAAGAACTTGGAATACCAAGGCCATCTCTTTCAAGAGAATTAATTAAAATGAAGGATATGGGATTAATAGATTTTAACTTAAAAGAAATTAAAATTATTGATCTTGAATCCTTAGAAGATGAATTTTTTATGTGAAAATAACTAGGCAGACTCTGTAATAGAAGTCTGCCTAATTATTTGGTATATATAAATTGTAAAGGGATAACTAAATTAACCCGTGCAATAACTATATTATAATAGAAAAGGTTAATTAATTAAATACAATTTAGAAAAAATAGTGAAAAAGCCTAAAAAAAGCAATAAAATTTGTATAATACTTATATAGAGGTTAACTATTTATATATTTTAATTAAATATTAGACACTTATTAATGTTCATCACATAATAATATAAATGAAAATTAATAAGTTTAAATTTACGAATGATATATATTTCAAATTGACAAACTTACGTAGTAAGGATAAAATTATAATAACTTTTTTAGAATATATATAAATGTTATAAATTTAAAATTAGGAGTTGGGGATAATGAAAGCTATTTTAACAGTAATAGGAAAAGATAAAGTGGGAATAATTGCAGGGGTTAGCAATGAATTATTAAGATTAAACATAAACATATTAGATGTTAATCAAACAATAATGGATAAATATTTTACCATGATAATGATGTTAGATTTAAAAGAATCTAATTCTACCTTTGAGGATATTAAGAGTGCATTAGTAGCAAAAGGTGAAGAACTTGGAGTAGATGTTAAAATTCAAAGAGAAGAAATATTTAATTCAATGCACACTTTATAATTGGAGGTAAAAAATGAATAGTAATAATATATTAGAGACCATAAAGATGATAGAAGAAGAAAAACTTGATATAAGAACTATAACTATGGGAATTTCGTTACTAGATTGTATAGATTCAGATGGAGATAAGGCAAGAGAAAAGATATATAATAAAATAGTTAATAGTGCCAAGGATTTAGTTAAAGTAGGAAGAGAGATTGAAAATGAATTTGGAATACCTATAGTAAATAAAAGAATATCTGTAACGCCTATATCAATAATTGCTGGAGCTACAGACGAAACAGATTATGTTAAGTTTGCACAAACTTTAGATAAAGCAGCAGAAACTTTAGGCGTAGATTTTATAGGGGGATTTTCAGCTTTAGTACAAAAGGGATATACAAAGGGAGATAAAATATTAATAGATTCTATACCAGAAGCATTAGCTAAAACTAACAAAGTATGTTCATCTGTAAATGTTGGTTCAACAAGATGTGGAATAAATATGGATGCAGTTAGAGAAATGGGCGAAGTAATTAAAAAGACTGCTGAGTACACAAAGGAGACAAAGGGATTTGGATGTGCCAAACTTGTAGTGTTCTGTAATGCTGTTGAGGATAATCCTTTTATGGCAGGAGCCTTTCATGGTGTTGGAGAAGCTGACAAGGTTATAAGTGTTGGGGTAAGCGGACCTGGAGTTGTTCAAAGAGCGCTAGAAAAGGTTAAGGGAGAGTCATTTGATGTAGTTTCAGAAACTATAAAGAAAACTGCATTTAAAATAACTAGAGTAGGTCAATTAGTTGCAAAAGAAGCTTCTGAGAGATTAGGAGTTCCATTTGGAATTGTAGATTTATCATTAGCTCCAACGCCAGCAGTAGGAGATTCAGTTGCACACATATTAGAAGAAATGGGTCTTGAAGTAGTTGGAACTCATGGTACAACAGCGGCTCTTGCATTATTAAATGATGCTGTTAAAAAAGGTGGAGTTATGGCATGTAGTCATGTAGGTGGATTAAGTGGAGCTTTTATACCAGTTTCAGAAGATGCAGGTATGATTGATGCTGTATTAAATGGATCATTAAACTTAGAAAAGTTAGAGGCTATGACTGCTATATGTTCAGTAGGATTAGACATGATAGCTGTACCTGGGGATACACCAGCAGAAACAATAGCAGCTATGATTGCAGATGAATCAGCAATAGGGATGATTAATAATAAAACTACAGCAGTAAGAGTTATACCAGCTCCAGGATGCAAAGTGGGAGACTTAGTTGAATTTGGAGGATTACTAGGAACTGCTCCAGTAATGCCAGTGAACAAATATTCATCTTCACTATTCATTCAAAGGGGTGGAAGAATACCAGCACCAATTCATTCATTTAAGAATTAGTTATAAATCGCGAAGCAATTTATATAGTTCACAGCGCACAGTTCACAGTTCACAGTTTTTGGAATAAAGTAACAGGGAACAGGTTATGATATAAATTGCAAAGCAATTTATAAATGAAAGAATGAAAAAATTAAAACAACTGTGCACTGTGCCTTGTGAACTGTGAACTGAAAAATGCTTCGCATTTTATTACTATGGTGTATAATATAATAGAATGATCACTAAGAGAGAAGGCAAAATGAAATGCTTTCTCTTTTATTTTGGAGGGAAATATGAGATGTACTGTTATACATGGTAGCCCAAGGAGGGGGAATACTTGGGAAGTATTAAATATAGCTAAAGATGAGATGAGAAAGTATGGAGAATTTGAGTTTAAAGATATTGAATTAGGTAAAGAAAATATACCCCATTGTAATGGATGTTTTTTATGTATTTATAAAGGGGAAGATAAATGTCCACATAGAGAGAAGATAAATTATATAGTTAAAGAAATTGAGGATTCGGATTTTATTATAATAACTTCACCTACTTATTCAATGCAAGTTAGTGGTCTTTTAAAAACATTTATAGATCATATGTCCTATAATTTTCATAGACCCAAATTTTTTAAGAAGAAGGCATTGGTAATTACTACTACTGCAGGAGCAGGGCATAAAGCTTCTTCAAAATATATTAGAGATATTTTGTATTATTGGGGATTTAACTTCGTAGAAATAATGCCAATAGCATATAGAGCCATGGTATTAAGTAATAAAAATGTAGAAAAAATAAAAGATATATCTAGTAGATTCAGTAAAAATATATTATCTGAAAAACTTAATAAACCTAAGATAAAATATATATTTATGTATAATTTATGGAGAAGATTTGGAGAGGAACCTTTAGAGTATGGAGATGCAGATCATAGATATTGGAAGAATTCAGGGCTTTCAAAACATGTTTATCATCCAGATATAAATATTGGAGTATGGAGAGGGTTAGTAGGAAAAGCGGCTTACAATATTGTAGGAATGGGAGATAAGAAGTAGTAGAATTTGGAGGATAAATATATGGAGGAAACAAAAAGGATAAATTTAGAATGTAGTGAATTATGGTGGAAAAGTGATAAAAAATTAAATTTAGATATAAAAAAATATACAGCTGAAGAGAAAAAAATAAAAGAAAATAGATTAGATAATTATATAGATTTAATAATAGAAAAAGTTAAAAATTTTCCTAAAGAAGATGATGAAAGAATTTTATAGAAAGCAGAAGTTAATAAAATAATAGATGATTTTATTTATAGTGAGAAAGATACATTTAAACTTGGAATATTAAATGAAGAATTTAAAGAGAATTTCTTTGATAGCACAAAAACATTTATAAGGAAAGCAAAAGAATTTGATAAAAATCTAAATTATGTAGATATAGGCCAGGCGATGAGGAATGTTTGGATTATAAATCTTCTCCAAGCATCTTTTGGTGAGAAGGTAGAATTTTCAAAAGCTATTTTTGGATATAGTATGTTATATCCATATACAGATAATTATTTAGATGATATAAAAATAGATATAAATGAAAAGAAAGATTTTAATCATAATCTAAAGAAAAAATTAAAAGGTGAGGTCATAGAAAGTAAGAATGAATATGAAAAACTAGTTTATAAGTTAGTGGAATATATAGAAAAAACATTTGAAAGAAATAAGTATAATAAATTATATGAAGCTTTATTATTAATTCATGAAGGGCAAATAAAAAGTTTAAATCAACAAGAATATATAAGTGTCCCTTATGAAAATAATATTTTAGAGATTTCAATAGAAAAGGGTGGATCATCAGTATTAGTAGATGGATTTTTAACAAAGGGAAAGTTAAATAAAGATGAAATATCATTTTGTATATTTTATGGTTTTTTACTTCAACTTGCTGATGATCTTCAAGATGTAAAAATAGATATAGCTAATAATCATACAACAATAATGTCACAATTGGCATCAAGATATAAATTAGATACAATAGCAAATAAATTAATTAATTTTACGTTAACAGTATTAAATGATTCTACTTGTTTTAAAGGACGAAATATAATGGAGTTAAAAGAGCTTATAAAAATAAACTGTATAATGCTTATATTATTTTCAGTAATATTAAGCAAGGAATTTTTTTCAATTGAATATATAAAATCTATAGAGGAATATTTACCATTTTCAATAAAATATATTGAAAAAATAAAATACAAGCTTAGAAAAAAAGTAAGAAAATTAAAATTTGAAGATGCACTTAATTATATTCTAGATACAAAATAACAGCTAAAGTAAAATCTTTAGCTGTTATTTTGTATGTATATTACTTGGTAAAGATATATAATTCTTTACTGTTTCTAAAACAGAATCTTCACCAACATAAACTATTACATCTTGAGCGTTAATTTTAAAATAAGGTCCAGGTGATAAGAATAAATCGCCATTTCTTTTTACTGCTATTATAGTAGCTTTTGTATTGTGCCAAAAATTTAATTCACCTATACTTTTATCAACAGCAATGCTATCTTTTTCAACAATACTTTCAAAAGGGATTATTGATCCTACATTTCTTAGTTGAGTAGCAAATTCAATTATAGAATTAATGTTTTTTTCAAGCTTAGTATCAATTTCTTTTCTTTGTTTTATTAAATCAAATGTTTCACTATTTAAGTGAGTAAAATCAGATTTGGTTTTAAATTTATTTAAAAAATCCTTAGCGGATTGTTTATCATTTATTATAATTCCACTTTTCTCATTTATAGTAACAACATTCATATCTTTTAATAAAGCCAAAGATCTTCTAATAGTTTCTGGTGAAACATTATATATACTAACTAAAGTAGTTCTACCAGTTATTTTACTTCCTTCTAAAAATTCATTATTAATTATTCTATGTGCTATATCTATAGCTATTTTTATATAGTTAGGTGTTTTAGTTTGCTTAGACATACGAACATCTCCTTTACGTAAAGATTCTAACATACAATTATGGAAAGTAAAATACTTATTATATGTATAATAATGAAAGTAATAAAAATATAAAGAAGTAACGGAATAATTATATAAATTATAGTTAATAATTGGAATATATCTAGATATTATGGGTAAATGTTAGCATAGACTATTATTTTATATGTTATATAATTGAATTTAAAATCTAATTATCCTATAATTAAGGCATTAGTTAAAAGTAGAGGTAATGGTATGGATGAAAATTTAAAACTTGAAAAAGAAATATTAGAAGAAAAAAGAAAAAAAATAACTAGTGAACTTTTAGAGAAAAGAAACAATTATGAAATTATAGAAAATAAATTAAAACTTTTAACAAAAGAATCAAAGGGCAGTTATAATGAAGAAAAAGAAACTACAGAAAAAATATATTCTGTATTAAAAAAGGATATAAAAAATTATGAGGAAGCTTTAAGGGTTCCTTATTTTGGCAGGGTTGATTTCAGAGAATTAAGAGGCGAAGATGAGAGTATCTATATTGGAAAACAATCAGTAAGTTCAACATTAGATGGAGAAGAAATTATTGTTGATTGGAGAACACCAGTAGCGGATTTATATTATAGTGGAACTGGAGGATACGCATATTATAAAGCTCCCTCAGGTATAGTAGAAGGCAATTTATCAGTAAAAAGAAAATTTTTGTTCAAAGAGGAAGAATTAGAAGAAATTTTCGATGAGGGAATAAATGAAATAATGCTAAAAACCAGTGATGAAGGAAATGATTTAGTTGATGAGTTTTTAAAGATAAACTTAGAAGAGAGTAGAGGTAAAAAGCTAAAAGAAGTAGTTGCAACTATTCAAAAAGAACAAAATGAAATTATAAGATGGCCTAAAAACTTACCTATAATTGTTCAAGGTTCTGCAGGTTCAGGGAAAACAACAATAGCATTACATAGATTAGCTTATTTAATATATAGATATTCAGAAACGGTAAAAGGAAAAGATATATTAGTTTTGGCACCTAATAAGCTATTTTTAGATTATATTTCAGATATACTTCCTAACTTAGGGGTTGATGAAGTAAAACAAACAACATTTCAAGATTTAGTATTAAAATATTTAAAAATTAAATCTAAAGTTAAGGGTAAGGACGAAAAGTTAAAAGAATTGATTGAATCAGAAGATGCTCAAAGGTGCAAATTTATAACTAATTCATCTAAGATAAAAGGAACCTTAACTTTTAAAACTATTATAGATAGATACATTGCTCTTTTAGAGGGTGATGCTGTTGACATAACAGATATAACTATCGAGGACTATATATTATTTAATAAGAGAGAAATAATGAGATTGTATTTAAAGGATTTAAAAAGTTATCCTATAAATAAAAGAAAAGATGAAATAAAACGGTATCTAAATTTGAAACTTAAAGAGAAGATTGAAATTTTATGTATTCAAATTGATCTTGAATGGGATATAAAAATTAAAGAGATAAAAAGAGAATTAGAAGATGGAGATGAGCGAAGAAAAAAACTAATTGAAATATATTCTAAAAGAGATGAAATAAAAAATAATATAAAGAATAATGCTAAAAAAGAAATGAATGAATATTTTAAAAATTGGAGAGGAATAACTTCAAAAGATATATATGTGAATTTATTTAAAAATGAAGAATTTTTTCAAATTGCATCGTTGAATAAGATTCCAAGTGAACTATCAGAATTTATGAAAAATGAAATTATTGAAAATTATAGCAAAGGAATTATAGACGAAGATGATTTAGCACCACTTTTATATATTAACATGCTCTTAGAGGGGGTAGAGGAAAAAGAAAAGTTTATTCATATAGTAGTTGATGAAGCTCAAGATTATAATCCATTTCAAATTTATTTAATAAATAAATTAACTAAGGGAAATTCTCTAACCTTAGTAGGAGACATAGCACAAGGTATATACTATTATAAAGGAATAAAAAATTGGAGTGACATAGTAGAAAAAGTGTTTGAAGGTAAGGCAACCTTTATGCAGTTAACTCAAAGTTATAGATCTACTGTGGAAATAATAGATTTTGCTAATACAGCTTTAGAAGCACAAAATTTAGATTTAAAAAGAGCAAAACCAGTGCTAAGACATGGGGAAATTCCTGAGATTATTAAATGTAATAGTGATAAAGATGTTGTTAGTAAGATAGATAATATAGTTTCTAATATTATTCAAAAGGGTAAAAGCAGTATAGCTATAATTACTAAGGGAGCAGATGAAGGAAGAATATTAGAAAAAATTATAAAAAAACATTCAAAGCTAAAAGTATCTTTAATAAAAGGAAATGAGAAAGATCATGATAACAATATTATAATAATTCCATCCTATTTTACAAAAGGGTTAGAATTTGATGCAACTATTATTTATAATCCAAGTTCTAATAATTATAAAGAAACCTTATTAGATGAACGATTATTATATGTAGCATTAACAAGGGCTTTACATTACGAATATATAATAGAAATAGATGATTTAACAGAAATGATAAAAAATAATACTTCCATAGCAAAACCTAATTAATTATAATAGTTATGTGGAAAATGTCGAATTTTATAATTGTTTGACAGAAAAATTTATGGTAAAATATTACTGATATGTAGGAAGAAGAATAAAAGTTAAAGTTGGAGGTAGGGATATGTTACAGGAGAAGTTAAAGGATAATATTTATTGGATAGGTGTTAAGGATCCAGATTTAAAAATATTCGATATAATAATGGAAACAAAAAAAGGAACAACCTATAACTCTTACGTAGTAAATGATGAAAAAATAGCTATAGTTGACACAGTAAAAACAGGTTTTTATGATGAATTTAAAAATAATTTAAAAGATGTAATTGGAGAAAAAACAGTAGATTATGTAATAGTTCAGCATACAGAATTAGATCATAGCGGATCATTGATAAAACTAATTGAGGATTATCCTGAAATAAAAGTAGTAGGATCTAAAGCTGCATTAAATTATTTGAAAAATATATTAAATAGAGAATTTAATGCTATAGAAGCAAAAGATGAAATTTGTCTTGGAGAAACAACTCTTAGATTTATAAGTGCTCCTAATTTACACTGGCCAGATACAATTTTCACATATGTGAAAGAGCGAAATTTATTATTTACTTGTGATTTTACAGGTTCACATTATTGTCCAAGTGGTGGAATTACAGAAAGTTTAAATGAAGATTATTTTGTAGAAATGGAATATTATTTTAATTGTATAATGGGACCATTTAAGAAGTTTGTTTTAATGGGACTACAAAAAATAAAAGATTTAAATATAGAATGTATTGCACCAAGTCATGGACCAGTTCACGTTTCTAATATAGATAAAATTTTAAACTTATACAGAGAGTGGGCTACAGAAGAAGCTGTAAACAATAAAAAAGTAGAAATTTTTTATATTTCAGCTTATGGAAATACAGAAGGTATGGCTAATTTTATGAAAGAAAAATTAGTAGAAAAGGGTTTTGAAGCAGATGTAACAGAAATAACATCTATTTCTATAGAAGAAAGTATCTCCAAAATAGAAAAAGCTAAAGGCGTTATGATAGGATCTCCAACAATAAATCAAGATGCAGTGAAACCTTCTTGGGATTTATTATCATTAGTTAATCCGATAATAAACAGAGGAAAAGCAGCATTAGCCTTTGGATCATATGGATGGAGTGGAGAAGGTGTAAAAATGCTTACATCAAGACTAAAGGACTTAAAACTTAAAGTTGTGGAACCAGGATTGTCATTCTGTTTTGTTCCATCTGAAGAAGATTATAAAAATGCAGAAGAAGCAGTAAACAAGTTTATAGAATTAATGTAATTATAAGAGACCTAGAATTAAAGTTCTAGGTCTCTTATTCATATACAGGATATTAAAACAAATATTTAAGTAGTTTAGGTATTTTAAGAAATATTACTATAAAAATATAAATTAAATTTATAAAAAATTGTTCCCTAAACAAGCCCCTTAAGAATATCTATATAATAAATACTAAAAAAAGGGGGGAAACTGCTTCTTAATGATTGCTAAATGCAATTTGCAAAGTAGGAAATATATGAGAAAAGAATTAACTTTAAAAGAGGTAAAATTTGATTTTAACTTTAAAAAAAGTAAGTTGAAAGGCAGTGTAACGAAAATTCCTGAAATAGATAGTGAGTATGAAAAGATTGGGAGAGCTATTAAGATAAATAAGGAAGGATATAATCTTTATTTAATAGATTCATTCTCTAAAGAAAAATTAAATAAGCTACAATTATATATACAGGAGCAGTATAAATATCTAGAACCTCCAAAGGATATTTGTTATGTTACATTAGAAGATAATAAGAAACCAGAAGTATTATTTATTAATAATGGGAATGGTAAAAAATTAAAAGACGCTGTTGAAGAAATAAAGAATAATTATATAGAAATAGTAGAAGAGTTTTATAATGCTTCTTCAGAAGATGAAAAAGATAAGCTTATAGAAGAAATACAAAGTAAGAGAAATGATTATATAAGTGAATTAATGGATATGGCTAAAAAAGAAGATTTTGAAGTTAAGGTTACTAACAAGGGTGTAGCCTTTATACCATTAGTTAATGGTAAATCAATAAGTGAAAGAGAGTATGATAATTTAGAAAAGAATAGAAAAGAAGCTATTGTAGCAAAAGCATCTATTTTAAAGAAAAAGGCTGAAATAGTTTTAGGTAAGTTAAAAGAGATAGAAACAAAATCCATAAAGAAGCTTAAAGAAATATATAGTGATTTTTTAGCAAATGAGATGGAAGCGTATAAAGATGAAGCTTTACTTGAGTTTATAGATGATGATAATTCATATGAGTATTTAGAAAAGTTATTTATATCAATGGAAAAAGAAATAATAAATTGCTATACCATGGATATAGATGAAGATGAAGAACAACTTTATCAAGTTATAAATAAATATGATATACACTTATTAGTTGATAATAGCTTAAGAACTATTCCTCCTGTAATATATGAAGAAGATCCTAATTTAAATAATTTAATGGGATTTATAGAGTATGAAAATCATAATGGAGTATATACAACTGATATATCTTTAATAAATCCAGGAAGTTTATTAAAAGCAAACGAAGGCTGCTTAATTATTAGAGTAAACTCCCTTGCTAGCAATGTATATTCATATTATCACCTTAAAAAAGCGTTAATGACTAATAAGATAACATATGATATTTCAAAGTCATATGTAGAGGTAATATCAATTAATGGATTAAAGCCTCAGCCAATACCTATAAATGTTAAGATTATTCTAATTGGTGATCACGAAACTTATGATGCATTATATAGCTTAGATGAAGACTTTGGGAAGTTATTTCCGTTAAGAGCTGAATTTGACCCTATAGTTGAGGTAAATGAAAATGTTAGTGCTTATATAAATAAAGAAATAAATAATAAAATCAAAGAAAATTCACTTATGCCTATTACAGAAGAAGGAATAAATGAGGTTATTAAATTCTTATCTAGAACTGCAAATAGTAGAACAAAAGTCAATATAGACACTACAGAGATAGAAAAATTAATGATATTATCTAATGATAATGCTAAAAATAGAAAATCATTAGTAATAGATTCTAAAGATATAATAGACATTGCTTATGCAAAGGAAAAAATTGAAGATGAGTATGATAAGCTTTATAAAGATAATAAGATTTTAATATCAGTAACGGGTAAAAAAAATGGTGTAATAAATGCGTTAGCTGTTTTAGATACTGGATATCATTCTTTTGGAAAACCAATGAGAATAACGTGTATTGCTCATAAAGGAACCGGAAGAATTATAGATATTCATAAGGAAAGCAGATTAAGTGGTAAGGTACATGAAAAATCTATAAATATACTAAAGGGACTTTTAAATAATATAATAGATCCATATAAAGATATTCCTGTAGATTTTTATTTAAGTTTTGAACAAACTTATGGATTAATAGATGGTGATAGTGCTTCTGTAGCAGAAATTATTTGTATATTATCAGCTTTAAGCAAGAAACCAATAAGGCAAACTATTGCAGTAACTGGATCTATAAATCAATTAGGAGAAGTTCAAGCTATAGGTGGAGTAAATGAAAAGGTGGAAGGATTTTTTAGAGTATGTGATTTCTTAGATAATGTAGAAAATAAAGGAGTGTTGATACCTTCTTCAAACAAAGATGAGCTAATATTGATACCTGAAATTGAGCAGGCTATGGAGGAAGGAAAATTCCATATATATGTTATGGATACATTAGAAGATGCAATAAAAACTTTAATTTTAAATGATGATGAAAATATAGAAGATTTTTATTCAGACTTACAAGAAGAAGTTAAGAAATATAAAGGAAGTAAGGAAAAGAAAGAAGAATAGCTTATTTAGTTCACAGTGCAGGGTGCACAGTTCACAGTTGGGTTTAGGTGTCAGGTAACAGGGGTTATTTTAGTTCACAGGGCACAGTGCACAGGTCACAGTCACTTGATAAGGTAAACAAGTAGCATGTAAAATTAAGGAAAGTAAAAATGGAGCTTTTGCACTGAAATTAGTGTATAGCTCCTTTTTTATAAATTAAAAGGTCTTTTGATTATTTTTCATAAATTAACCTCTTTTAATAATTCTATAAGTTATACCATAATGATTTAATAAATGATATTCATTTTATATATTAAAGCTATATTATACTTAATTTTCTTATTATACATTATTTCTGTATTACAGTTCCATAAAGTGTAAAATAAATTATACTTAAAACAAGTATTTGTTTTATATGCTTGAATTGCTTAAACTAAATAAATCAAAATTATTACAGAAAGTCATTATTTTATTTGACTATGAATAAACTAATATGTTAAAATTATGGAAAAAGAAGGAAATTAACAAAATACTATTAAGGAGGTGGATGGAATCTGGCGCACGGTGAAAATTAATTATTAATTTTTATCTTGTTCGTATTTGCGACAGTTCCTAGTTTATATGTATCTAAAATTTGATAAAAAAGAAGACAAACTTATTGTTAGTCTAATGGGCGAATTAGATCATCATAGTGCCGAAGAAGTAAGGGTTAAAATAGATGATAGAATAGATAGAGATAACATAAGAAAAGTTATATTAAATTTCAGTGGAGTTACATTTATGGATAGTTCTGGAATAGGTGTAGTTATAGGAAGATATAAGAAAATGCAAAATAGAGATGGAAAGATTTGTGTAGCAGAAGCTAATAGAACTGTAAATAAAGTTTTTGAAATTTCAGGTATGTTTAAAATCATTGATGTCTATAAAAATATAGATGAAGCAATGATAAGTATTTAATGGGGGGATTTAAGATGGTGGATAATAAAATAAGTATAGAATTAATGAGTAAATCCCAAAATGAAGGGTTTGCAAGAGTTGCAGTAGCTGCATTTATATCTCAACTAGATCCAACTGTGGAAGAATTAACAGATGTAAAAACAGCAGTATCAGAAGCAGTAACAAATTCTATAATACATGGTTATGAAAATAAAAAAGAGGGTATAATCAAAATAGAGGCAAGTATAACTGGTAATGAAATAACTATAAGTATTGAAGATTCCGGTAAAGGAATAAAAGATGTAGAGCAAGCGATGGAACCATTATACACTTCAAAACCAGAGCTAGAAAGATCAGGAATGGGTTTTACAGTAATGGAAACATTTATGGACAGCTTAGAAGTAAAAAGTGAAGATGGTAAAGGAACTAAAGTTGTAATGAAGAAGAAATTCAACACAGTAAGTTAGGTGAAGTATATGGAAAATGGAAGTGTAAGAAAAGAGGCCTATAATTATGAAGAAAATTCACAATTAATACCTCTAGCTAAAGCAGGTAATCAAGATGCTATGAATAAAGTAATTGAAATGAATTTACCTCTTGTATCATCCATTAGCAAAAAGTTTCTTAATAGAGGATATGATTATGAAGATATTTTTCAAATAGGGTCAATAGGGTTAGTAAAAGCTATAAACAATTTTGACGACAGTTTTAATGTTAAGTTTTCTACTTATGCAGTTCCTATGATAATAGGAGAAATAAAGAGATTTATAAGAGATGATGGTATAATTAAAGTTAGTAGAAATGTAAAAACTTTAGCTAGAAAATTACATTTTGATAAAGAACAACTAACTAAAAAGCTAGATAGGGATCCTACTATTGAAGAATTATCAGAGTTTTCTGGTATAGATAAAGAAGAAATATTATTTGCTATTGAATCTTCAGCCAGTATGCAATATCTATATGATACTATTCATCAAGATGATGGAGCACCAGTATTACTTATAGACAAACTAAGTGAAAAGGGTCAAGATGACAGTGAAATGATAAATAGAATTGCATTAAAAGAAGCATTAAGAAGTCTTGATAGTAAAGCAAGGCAAATAATAATGCTTAGATATTTCAAAGATAAGACTCAAGTACAAGTTGCTAAGATGCTTGGTATAAGCCAAGTTCAAGTATCTAGAATAGAAAAAAAAGTACTGGTTTTAATGAAACAAAAGTTACAGGAATAAAAAAATACTAAGGATAATTAGAAGGAAATAAAAATGAATAGTGATTACTAAAAAATCTTTTGAGAGAAAATCAAAGGATTTTTTTGTTTTTTAATATATAAATTTTAGTTGATTTAAATTAATGTAATAAGCATGTTTACACATATAGATTTGGAATTGAAAAATATTCCAGAGTTATAATTATAAGAAGTGGAATAATATAATTATACAAATTTAGAAAGGAGAATCACTATGGCTAAAAAGAAGCTACCAAATGAACAGCAGATAGTTAATAAATTTCAAACTATTACTAATGAAGCTACTATAAAACCTAAAATAGTTAGAAATTGTGCAAGAGCCTTTTTAGTAGGAGGGGCTATTTGTATGATTGGTCAAATATTTCAAAATCTTCTAATTAAATATAATTTTTCAGAAGAAGAAGTTAAGATGTTAGTACCAATAATAATGATATTTTTAGGAGCTTTATTAACTGGAGTAGGTATATATGATAAAATTGCCTCATTTGGAGGAGCAGGAACCGTAGTGCCAATTACAGGCTTTTCCAATGCAATTGTTGCACCAGCTATAGAGTTCAAAAAAGAAGGATTTGTATTTGGAGTAGCAGCAAAAATGTTTACTATAGCAGGGCCAGTATTGGTTTATGGTATAGGTAGTTCAGTAATAATAGGTATTGTTTATTACTTTATTCAACTACTAACATAAGAAAGGTGAATAAATATGAGTAATAATGAATTAAAGATAAAAAAGTTAGGAACTCAAACAGTAAAACTTCAAAACCCTCCTAAAATAATAGCAACTTATTCTATTGTTGGACCTAAAGAAGGCGAGGGACCTTTAAGTAGTTACTTTGATGAAATATTAAATGATGATATGTATGGAAAAGAAAGTTATGAAAAAGCAGAAAGCGAAATGATGTACACAGCAATTACAG
This sequence comes from Clostridium sp. C8, assembly GCF_001010885.1. Taxonomy (NCBI): domain Bacteria; kingdom Bacillati; phylum Bacillota; class Clostridia; order Eubacteriales; family Clostridiaceae; genus Clostridium; species Clostridium sp. C8. The sequence goes on from NZ_LBMX01000028.1 coordinate 30,690, forward strand.
CAGCTATGAATAGAGCTGATTTGAAAGAAGAAGACATTGATTATTTATTTGCGGGAGATTTATTAAACCAAATAACATCATCATCTTTTGCGGCAAGAAAGCTTAACATTCCTTTTTTTGGATTATATGGAGCTTGCTCAACTATGTCAGAATCTTTAAGCATAGCATCAATGATGATGGATGGAGGTTATGCTAATTATGTTATAGCATCAACATCTTCACATTTTAGCTCAGCAGAAAGACAATTTAGGTTTCCATTAGAATATGGTTCTCAACGAAGCCCATTAGCACAATGGACCGTTACAGGATCAGGTGCAATGGTATTAGGTAAAGAGGGGAATTTTCCAGAAGTAACATATGTAACAACAGGAATAGTAAAAGATTATGGAATAAAGGATCCTAATAATATGGGAGCAGCTATGGCCCCAGCAGCTGTGGATACCATAGCAAGACATTTTAAAGACACAGGAAGAGATCCAAAGTTTTATGATGTAATTGCAACTGGAGACTTAGGTAAAGTAGGAAAAGAAATTACTTGTAAATTGTTATTAGAATATGGATATGATATAAGAGAAAATTATATGGACTGTGGTGACATAATATTTGATGATGTAGTTCAAAAGACAGATTCAGGTGGAAGTGGATGCGGATGTTCTGCAGTAGTATCTTCAGGATATTTTTATAAGAAGTTAATGAGAAAAGAAATAAAGAATTTATTATTAGTGTCTACAGGAGCATTAATGAGTACAACTTCTTCTTTACAAGGAGAAACCATACCAGGAATTGCTCATGCTGTAGCAATAGAATTTAAGGAAAAATAAAAAAAAGGAGGCTATTATGGAATATTTATATGCCTTTATAGTTGGTGGAATAATATGTGTAATAGGTCAAATACTAATGGATACAACTAAATTGACACCAGCAAGGATATTGGTAATTTTTGTAACACTAGGAGCTATTTTAGGTTCTTTCGGTATATATGATAAGTTAGTAGAAATAGGAGGTGCTGGGGCTACTGTACCTTTACCTGGCTTTGGTAATTCTCTTGCAAAGGGAGCAATGAAAGCTGTTGATGAACAAGGATTACTAGGAGCATTTATAGGAGGAATAAAGGGAACAGCAGCAGGTATTACTGCAGCTATATTTTTTGGGTATTTAATGGCTCTAATCTTTAACCCAAAAACGAAATCTTAATAATTTTATAGAAAATATTACAAATTAATACTTTAAAAAAATGGCCTAACAACTTATAATAAGTGTTAGGCTATTTGAGTTTTCCATTTAAATATAAAAAATGATATAATTAAAATAAAAGACAAAAATAATAGAAATAGCTGGCGAATTTTAAAGGTAGGAGGAGGAAAATGAAAAGTTATTATAGTAATAGCTGGATGAACGTCGTAGATTCATTAGGAAGTAATATAAACAAAGGACTTTATGAATATGATTGCAATATAAGAAAAGAAGCTGGTGACAATAAAATACAACTTCCTTATTCAAAAGGTATATTGAAGTTAATTTTAGATATTTTAAAACAAAAATATGTATATATATTTTTAGTAATTATAATATTTTTTTTAGTCAACAAATTTAATATAGTTGGTATAGTAACAATATTTTTATTGATATTAAATTTAGGAAGTAAATTATATCATGAAATATCAAAAGAAAAAGAATTAGAAATTTTACAAAATCTTAATGTATCTCAAGTATTAGTTTTGAGAGAAGGAATAGAAAGACTAATAGAAGCTGAGGAATTAGTAAAAGGCGATATAGTGTACTTCAGAAAAAAATCTTTAATAGCAGCAGATATTAGAATTATAGAAAGTGAAAACTTAAAGGTTGATGAAAGAAGTGTAACTGGAGATAAATTTTTAAAAGAGAAGTACTCAATGAAAATAGAAAATGAAGTATCTTCAATTGGAGAAATTAACAACATGCTTTTTAGGGGATCAATAGTGAAAGAAGGTTCAGGAAAAGGCATTGTTGTAGAAGTGGGAAATAATACTCAATTGGGGAAATTAATAAAAATAATGAACAAGTCAAAGGATAAAAAAGATATAGCTATAAAAAATATTGAAAAAATTATATTTAATATAGGATTATGTTTAATGCTTGTACAAGCTATTTTAGTATCTATATTTCCTGGGAAATTAGTATATAAAAAACAAATATTTGCTCAAGGGATATTTGCTATAATATGCATATTTATACCATTTATAATATTATATTATAGTAAACATATAAAAAGAAAAATTCTAGAAGAAGATGAAATAGAACTAATTAATTTTTCAGCGTTAAATTTAATTAATGATGTAAAAATACTTTTTTTAGATAAATTAGGGACTATAACAAAAAAAGAGTTATATTTAGATAAATTATATACCAATGAACAAGTATATAAATCTAATTCAATAGAAACAATGGACATAAATATTAAAAGGCTTCTTGATATATCAATACTTTGTAATAATGCCAAATATAATAATGATAATAACTGGTCAAAGGGAGATATGTATGAAGTTGCTTATGTAAAATTTGGAGTAGAAAACTCTATTTTTAAGGGGAAACTAGAAAATGATAATAAAAGAAAATTTGAAATTTCTAGAGATAACAAAAAAAATATGGTGACTACTGTAAACAAAAATAGAAAGGGATATAGAGCGAATTGTAGAGGCGATTTAGAGTCAGTACTAAATTGTTGTACTCATATTATTATAAATGGAATAGAAAGAGAAATATATTCACAAGATATAATGAAAATACGATTAGCTAATTTAGAATTTTCAAAGGAAGGACTTTTAACAGAAGCTTTTGCATATAGAAGTTTTAATTATCAACCTTCAGAACATGAAAATATAGAAAGTAATTTAGTTTTTGTTGGGCTTATAGCTTTAGAAAATCCTTTAATTGATGATATTGTTGATGATATTGAGAAAGTAATGGATAATGGAGTTCTACCAATTATATTTACTGAAGATAATAAAATTTCATCAGAATTATTAGGAAAAAGATTAGGACTTATATCATCGCTAGAGCAAATTACAGAAAGCGACGAACTAGATACATTAGATGAAAAAGAAATACTTAAAGTGGTATCAAAAACACGAATTTTTTGCAACCTTAATCCAGAACAAAAGAATAAGATTATATCTTTATATTATAATGATGGATATAAGTTTTCCATTGAAGGAGAAACTCTTGGAGATATTTCACTTATTAGTTTAGCGCAAATTGGTGTTGTAAAAGGTAAATTATCTATGCTTCTAAAAAAAATAGGAGATATATACACCAACATAAGTAGTATAAAAGCTTATTTTAAATTAAAAGAAAAATACTCTGAGGTTGAAGAAGGATTAAAAAGAGGAATAAATACATATTTATACGTTGTATTATCAGAAATTATATTAATGAATTTTAAATATTTTTTAACAAATGGAGCTTTTATAGAGGAATATTTTATAATATTAATGAATTTTCTACTTCTTTCTCCTTTAATACTTATAAATATGCTTTATGGAAATTCTCAATATAAAAATAAAAAATATATTTTAAAAGGATTTTTATTTTGTATTATACCAGTAGTAGCTATCTATTTTATAAAGGATAATTATGATATAGTAGGATTTATTTTAATAGGTGGAATGGCTATTATTGATACAATGATTAATAGTAAGATATTTACAAGAGGAAAATATAATGCTTTAAAGCTTGTACTGCTATCTATTTTGATTTATGTATTATCAATAGTGTTATTAATGTTATTAACTAATTTTACTTATTCTATATTATTAGTAATAGTATTAACATGGTTAATTTTTATTTTCTTATTAGGAGATATAATTATAAAAAAATGGTAAAACTTATTAATGAGGTGTTGCCATTGAAGTATGAAGAAAAAATAAATATATTACCATATATATTTATGGTTTTTATATTATCGAGTTATATATATGTGCTTTTATATAAAAATAAATGGCTGGCAATAATAATTGCTGGCTGTTTTTTTATCATACTTATTTTTAAAGTAAAACTTAAGATATCAATGATTCTTATAGCTTTTTTTATAGTACCACTAATCAATAATTTCCATTATAACAATATATTTATTAGTAATAAGGAAGAAGTTAGAATAATATCAATTAATTCATATGGTGCTATAGGAGAAATAGCAAAAAGAAAAGTATATATGAATGGAAATATAAAGAATGTTAAATTAGGAGAAAAATTTATAATAAAGGGTGAATTTACTAGGGATGTAAATAGAGAAAAAGGGATAATAGGAGAGTTTAAAGTTGAGGGGATTGAAAAATTAGATAGGGATTTAAAAGAAAGAATATATAAATTAAGGGAATATATATTTAGTAGATTAAAAGAAAAATTAGGGTATAGGAGAGCTGCAATAGTAACATCTATAGCTTTTGGATATACAGAGTTTTTAGATAGAGATGATAAGGAAGATATGAAAAGCTTAGGGATACTTCATGCTATTTCGGTATCTGGTCTTCATATGGTGTTAGTTTACTCTATATTAAAAAGAATATTTGGAGAAAAAGTTGCTCCTATAATTTCAGCAGTATATGTAATATTTTCAGGTGCAGCATTATCAACAATAAGAGCTTACATTATGATGGTGTGCATGAATTTTTCATTGCCTCTAAGAAGGAACTATAATCCTATTGCAGCATTGTCAATGTCAGGAATAATTTTAATGATATTTAAACCCTATAGCATTTTTGAAGTAGGATTCCAATTAAGTTTCTTAGCAACTCTTGGGATAATAATTTTTAATAAAAGTATAAATAAAAGATTATATAAGTTTCCCAAATTCTTTAGGGAAGGTATCTCCATATGTTTATCATCACAAATATTTACTTTTCCAGTTTTAGTTTGCTATTTTAAAGAATTTTCATTTGGATTCCTACTTGGAAATCTTATTTTAGTACCATTAATGAATATAGTAGTTATACTTGGAAATTTATTGGCTCTAGTTATTAATTTTGAAATGATTTTTAACTATATAGCTTTTTTAGCTTATTATATTACCATGTTTATAGATATAGGAACAAAGTGGTTACTAAATATAACACCTAATCCAATATATTTAAATGAATTAATTAATATAAGCTATATAATTATTTTAATAACTATATATTTTTATAAAGAAGGTTATAAAAAAGCATTATATTTTCCCACTGTAATAATTATGTATTTTTACATGCTAATTTACAGTCCACTTCCTAAGATAGAATATTTTAAAGAAGGTATAATAGCAGTAAGCTTTAGAGGGGAAAGAGCAATATGTGCATTAAAAAAAGATGTGGATCTAGAGAAATTTAAGGTGATAACATTATCCAAAAATACTTATAAGGATTTTAATAATATAAAAATAAATAAGAATTTCAATATAGAAAAAAATAATAAAGATATTATATTAAAGGGAAGAGATAATAGTTATTTAATTAAGTTATCCAAAGGGAAAAATAGCTCTAATTATGATATAATAGATTTTAAATCAGAGAATTATGGAAAAATAATTTTGATTGATAATAAAGCTTTAGTATTTAATTAAAGAAAGGTAGATTAAATTGATAGATTTTGATGTACTAGAGGGTGAAGTAAAAAAAAATAAAATAGAAAACTCCTACATATTTTGTGGTTTAGATGAAGAACTTATAAAAGAAGGAGTAGATTTAATCATAAATAATACTATAGATAAATCTTTAATGGATTTAAACTATATAAGATTAGATGGATTAACTACAAGCTTTGATGATATTATGAATGCTTGTGAAACTATGCCTTTTATGGGGGATAAGAAGGCTGTAGTAATATATAGGGCAGCATTTTTAAAAGATAAAACAGACAGTTCTAATACCAATATTTATAATGAAATATTAAAGTACTTAAGAGATTTACCGCCATATACAATCTTAATAATGTATTTTTTATTTAATGATAAAAGAGATAATCCTAAAAAAAATAATAAAATAAAATCCTTAGATAAAGTTTCTAAAGTAGTTTATTTTGATAGACTTAAGAAAGATAGATATTATAAAAAGGTAGAAGAAGTATTTAAATCTAACGGAAAAGAAATTGGAAAAATAGAAGCAAAATATTTTGCTGAAAAAGTACAAAATAATTTTGATATAATTAAAAGAGAAGCAGATAAGATCATAGCTTATACAAATGGTAAGCAAATAACTAAAAAAGATATAGATAAGCTTATAGCTAATTCCAGTGAAGATGATATATTCGATTTAATTGATTTAATATCTCAAAGAAAAGCAGAAAAAGCAATTGATTTATTAGATGAATTGTTATTTAAAAGTGATCAACATATGCTAATAATAAGCAATATAGAAAATAATTTCAAAAGATTATATGAAATTAAGATACTTAGTCAAAATGGACTTAATATAAATGATATTGCAAGTAAATATAAACTACCAACCTTTATATGTGAAAAATTAGTTAATCAATGTAATAAATTTAATATGAAGCAATTACAAAAGTTAATGGAAATTTGTTTAGAAACTGAAAACAAACTAAAAACATCTGGTGTAGATAAAACTATGGAGATGGAATTAATGCTTTTTAATATATTTATGGTAAAATAATAGCCGGTCTAATGACCGGCTTCTTATTTGATTACGCCATAGCGTTTAACTTTGCAGCTAATCTTGATTTCTTTCTAGCTACCATGTTCTTGTGACATACTCCTTTTTGAGCTGCCATGTCTAAAGCTTTAACAGCCTTAGGGAAAAGAACGTTAGCTTCTTCTGCATTACTTGCAGCAACAGCAGTTTCAAACTTCTTTATAGCAGTCTTTAAAGCTGATTTAATCATTCTGTTTTGAGTAGTTTTAGCTTCTGTAACTTTAATTCTCTTTTTTGCTGATTTAATATTTGCCATTCTAAATTCACCCCCTTAATAATTTTATAGGGTCTCTTTGCAGCTTTGGGGAAATCTGCGTTCGAGTTCGTTTTTAACATACTAGATTATATCATTGAAAGTTTATAAGTTCAAGTATTAAATTATAACAATAAGGAAAAATAAAAGGGATATAAGAATTTTTGGAGGTATTTTTATGATAAATGTAAGAACAGATTTAGCAATTGAAGCACGAGATATGTACACAAAGGAAAATAAAAGGGAATTAGACGGAGTTATTGTAGAAGAGGAAAATGAAGATGATATAAAAATAACTACAGTAACTATAGAAAGTGATGAAGCCGGAAAAGAACTTGGAAAACCAAAAGGAAATTATATTACAATAGATTTTCCAGAATTCACACATTATGATGGAGAATCTATGGATAAGGTATCAAATGTTGTTGATAATGTTTTAAAGAGATTAGTAGACATTTCTGATGAAAAAACAGCATTGGTTGTAGGGCTTGGAAATTGGAGGGTAACACCAGATGCACTTGGACCAAAGGTAACAGAAAAAATTATGGTAACTAGGCATTTAAAACAAGTCATGCCTGATGCAATTGATGATTCTGTAAGACCGGTCTGCTGCATAGCACCTGGTGTTTTAGGTGTTACTGGAATAGAAACAGGAGAAATAATAAAATCCTTAGTAGATAAAATAAAACCTGATTTAGTTATATGTATAGATGCATTGGGGTCAAGAAAATTAGAAAGAGTAAACAGAACAATACAAATAAGTGATACTGGTATTTCTCCAGGAGCTGGAGTTGGAAATCATAGAATGAAAATAAATGAAGAAGTATTAGGTGTAAAAGTAGTTGCAATAGGAGTTCCAACTGTAGTTCATGCATCAACAATAGCAAATGATACTATAGATTTGCTTTTAGATGAACTTATAAGTAAAGCAGAAAGTGGCAAAGATTTTTATAACATGTTAAAGTCAGTAGATAAAGTTGAAAAAAGTAATTTAATAAAAGAAATATTAGATCCTTTCTTTGGAGATTTAATGGTAACGCCTAAAGACGTTGATGCAGTCATAGAATCTCTTGCAAAAATAATAGCAAATGGAATAAATATGGCAGTGCAACCTAATCTAGATATGGAAGACATAAATAAATTTATGAATTAATATAAGAATTTTAGAAAAAGTATTAATAATTATGTAACTCCCCTAATATAAATATTATAGAGAAGGGGGAGTTGCGGTTGTATTCATTAAGACAAGCTATGCCTAATAAACAAAAATCTAAGAGACTTAGAGGAAGTCCATCTTCCAGTAAGGGAAATTTTGGAGTTGGATATGTAATAATTATATTTGCAGTTGTTATGTTTTTTATAAGATCCATTAGTGTGATAAATAAATATAATGAAAGAGGTGGATATGCATATGTTCAAATGCTGAATTTCACTATGCCAGTAGTAAAAACTCAGGTGTATGATGAAGGAAATTATGCAGATAACAATCTTTCAATAAAAAATGTAGCACTAGAAGCAATAGGAATAAGAGGAATAAATATTTATGAGATAATTGGAAGAGAAATAAGTTTATTTAATAGTAGTGATGCAAATTCCATAATACAAGAGTCAATTAAAAAATTAACTCCATTTTCATTAAAAAATGATAGCATAGCAAAGATGACGCCAGAAGAAATAGCAGAATTAAATAAAGTAAGTGCAGCATATGATCCAAGTTTAAAGAAAACTTTAGATAGCTCCAAACCAGAAATTCTTATCTTCCATACTCATACTATGGAAAATTATGTTGAAACAGAAAAGGACACTACAGAAAGTGATTTTAATGTTGTTGGTGTAGGGGATGTTTTAACAAAGGAACTTGAAGAAGGATATGGTATATCAGTAGTTCATGATAAAACTAATCATAGTGTTTCTTATAATGATGCTTATAAAAGATCAAATGAAACTTTAAAAAGTATTTTAAATCAATATGGTGATTTTAAAGTAATAATAGATCTTCACAGAGATGGAATAGATAATGCAAAAGCTGACCAATTAAAAAGTATTTATACTATAAATTTAAATGATCAAAATTTAGCTAAAATGATGTTTGTTACTGCCCCAAATAGTAGTAGATATCCTGCAAATAAATCCTTTGTAGAAAACTTATACAATATTGGAACTGAATTATTTCCGGGTTTAATAAGAGATATTCATGAAATTGATCCAGCTGCTACAGGTATTAATTATAGCTTAAGTGATAACTTTATTCTTATAGAAGTAGGTTCAAATGTAAACACTTCTCAAGAAGCAAAATTAACAGCAAAATATATAGCAAGAATTTTGGCAGAACACATAAACAGATAAATTGAATAAAATTTGGAATTTATGAGCATCCTTTAGATAATAAAAAAACTAGGGGGTGCTTTTTTGTTTAATAAAAAAGTTTTAATAGGAACAATAATTTTTTCATTAATGGTGTTTATAGGCTCTATACAAATAAATATAGTAAACACTAAAGCCTTATCACCAGTTGGGAATGGTGAAGATAACTATGAACTAGTTAAAGAAGAATTTGGAGAAGACTTTGAAGAATTCATAAGGGATGATGCTGAGGTTAAAATATATACTTCACAGTTAGAAGATGATAGTACTATTATAAAGATAGAAGATAAGGAATTTAAAGTAAATACCGATAATGTAGTAACAGAAAAAATATATATGGTAGGAAGTAAAATATATAGTGGGTTTAACAGTATAAAGAATAAAATTAATGGAAAAATAAAAAATGATAATAAAAATGAAGAAACAAACTCAATAAATGAAGAAACAAATTCAACAGATGAAGGTAATAAAGAAGATGTAAATAATACAGAGATTGAAGGAAAAGAAGAAAGTACCAATACTAATAATGATAAATTAGATAAAATAGTAGATGATTTCTTAGAAAAATCTAATTAATTTCTAGTTAAATCAAAAATTAACTAGAAATTATTAATTATCAGTTGGTAATTGTTAATTTTTAATTGCTGTACATTTATATTGACACATATCGTAGATATTATGATATAATTTACCTTGATTTAATTATAATGGGGGTGAAGTGACTATTAACCAAGAACACGGTTGTAGTTTTATATATGAGTAGTAATAGACAAGAGCATATTAGAAATTTTTCAATAGTTGCCCATATAGATCATGGGAAGTCAACCCTAGCTGATAGATTATTAGAAGCCACAGGAACGCTTACTCAAAGAGAGATGGAAGAGCAAATCCTTGATAATATGGAAATAGAAAGAGAAAGAGGAATAACAATAAAGTCACAAGCAGCAAGACTTATCTATAGAAGAGAAAATGGAGAAGAATACATATTAAACTTAATAGATACTCCAGGACATGTAGATTTTACATATGAAGTTTCAAGAAGTTTAGCTGCATGCGAAGGAGCAGTTTTAGTTGTAGATGCCACACAAGGTGTTCAAGCACAAACATTAGCTAATTGTTATTTAGCATTAAATAACGACTTAGAAATAGCTCCAGTAATAAATAAAGTAGATTTACAATCTGCAAGACCAGAAGAAGTTAAACAAGAAATAGAAGATATAATAGGAATAGAAGCCCAGGATGCACCAATGATATCTGCAAAAACAGGCTTAAATATTGTAGATGTATTAGAAACAGTAGTAGCAAAGGTACCAGCTCCAAATGGAGATGAAGAAGCACCTCTTAAAGCATTAATATTTGACTCATATTATGATAGTTATAAAGGTGTTGTTTCATATGTTAGAATTTTTGATGGTGTAGTTAAACCAGGAACTAAAATTAAATTAATGGCTACTAACAAGATATATGAAGTAACTGAAGTTGGAGTGTTTACTCCAAAAACTTTACCAATAAATGAATTAAGAGCTGGAGATGTAGGTTATATTGCAGCTTCGATAAAAAATGTAAGAGATGCAAGAGTTGGGGATACTATAACAGAAGCTGATAGACCTGTAAAAGAATCATTACCAGGATATAAGCCAGCTGTGCCTATGGTTTACTCAGGAATATACCCTGTGGATGGAGCAAAGTATCAGGAACTTAAAGATGCATTAGAAAAACTTCAAATAAATGATGCAGCTTTAAACTTTGAACCAGAAACATCTATTGCTTTAGGTTTTGGTTTTAGATGTGGATTCTTAGGATTATTGCATATGGAAATAATTCAAGAAAGAATCGAAAGAGAGTTTAATTTAGATATTATTACAACTGCTCCATCAGTTATATATAAAGTAATAAGAACTAATGGAGAAATAATTGAACTTACAAATCCAACAAATCTTCCAGAAGCTACAGAAATAGAATATATGGAAGAACCTATAGTAAAAGCAAGTATAATAGCCCCTTCTGATTATGTAGGAGCTGTAATGGAATTGTGTCAAGAAAGAAGAGGAACTTTTATTGACATGCAATACTTAGAAGAAACAAGAGTTTCTATTAATTATGATATTCCATTAAATGAAATAGTATATGATTTCTTTGATACATTAAAATCAAGAACTAGAGGTTATGCATCTTTAGATTATGAATTTAAAGGATACAAACAAACTGAATTAGTTAAGCTTGATATAATGTTAAATGGTGATGTTGTAGATGCTCTATCTATGATAGTACCAAGAGAAAAAGCATATGAAAAAGGAAGAGGAATAGCTGAAAAGTTAAAAGAAATAATACCAAGACAAATGTTCGAAGTTCCAATTCAAGCTGCAGTTGGATCTAAGATAATAGCAAGAGAAACTGTTAAGGCTATGAGAAAAGACGTTTTAGCAAAATGCTATGGCGGAGATATATCAAGAAAGAAAAAACTATTAGAAAAGCAAAAAGAAGGAAAGAAGAGAATGAGACAAGTGGGATCTGTTGAAATACCACAAGAAGCGTTCATGGCTGTTCTTAAAGTAGATAAATAATTTAGATAAAAAAAGGCTAAGCTCCAAAAGGATGCTTAGCCTTTTTTATAGATAATTATAAGAGTAAGGTGGTAATACTTTATTATATTTTATGTTGGGTAAGATTGTTCATATAATAAAAGATTATTTAAGGTAAATATTTTCTATATAACTATATAATAAAGACAAATCATAAGTTCCTGCTATTAACTTAAGATAAGGAATTAGTTTATAAGAATCCATTTCGATAAATTTAGAAACCTTTGGATTAACTCTGAAATAATTGGATTTTAAAAGTTCTGTACAATAAATATTTTCTAAATCAGTCATTCCATCCATTAAAAGAGATAGCAGTGGTGATTTCATTTTAGATAATGGATGAAATGACCATTGAAAAACACCCCAATTATCTGTTTTTTTAGTGATTCTTTCAGGGCTATCACCAGTACCTATAGATAATAATTTTATTTGCTTTAAATCATAGGAATGATTAAATTTTGATAAAGTGTACAACAATGATATAGCAGTAGGAGAATTAGCAATGACTCCTCCATCTATAAAGCCTTTATATGATGGAAAGTATGTAGGAGCAGCTGAACTTGATAATATTGCATCTTTAACACTAAAATCTGTAGTAAGGTTGTTAGATAAATTATTAAAGAAGATAGGTTCCCAAGAATCTCTTGTAATTCCCTTGATATTAAAAGAAGGAATAAAAATGTATTTTTTTAGATCTCCTATCTTAAAATCATCAGGAAAATAATTAGAAATAACATTTTTTAAATTATTATTATTAAACTTGGGGCGAAATAAATTAAAGTGTGAATGAGAAAAAATTTTTTTAGCAACAGGAACGCTATATAAATAGCTTAGTTCCTTAACAGAGACCTTATTAGCTAAAAGTGAAGCTATTATAGAGCCAGTAGAAGTTCCGGTAAACAAATCTACATCATCTAAAAAGTTTGGGTATTTATCACAGATTCTACTTAAAATTTCAACACTCAGAGCACCTTTAACCCCTCCACCATCAAAAGCAAGTATCTTAAAAGTTTTCAAAATTGATATCTCCTTATATAGAAATATACAATTAATATATTCAAAGCAACAGAAATAGTGAAAAGGGAAAGAGTGAAAAAAGTGAATAGTGATGGGAAAAATCCTTAACTTTTCACTAAAAAATTGCTTCGCAATTTATAATTATTTGTAATTAAATCATGGAAATGTAAATATATTTAAATTGAATAAATTATTATGTGAGGTGTATAGTATGTTAGAGGCGAAGGTAAGAGATATAAGAAAAAAGGGAAAGGTTCTAAGAAATTCAGGGCTTGTAACTGGAACTATCAAAAAAAGAAATGGAGAATTATGCTTAATATCAATGATTAGCCATAAGTTAGAAACACATCTTTTAAGATATGGATTAAAATCAAAGATTAAGATAAATTTTCAAGGTACTCTAATAGATGCAAGAATAGATCGAGTTCAAAAGGATGTAATATTTCATAATGTAATAAATATAGATTTATTAGAAGTATAATATAGTTTTTATTTAATAATCTGTAACATAATCTATTTATAGTAGTTAAGTTACAGATTATTTTATAATTTTCTTTTTTCAATTTTATATTAATATATAAATTTATATTGTTTTGGAGTTAAGGACGTTAATAAATGAACTTACATATCTTTATTATAGTTGGTCAGAATAATATAAATTAAGTATAATATATACATAATAGTTTATAGAAAGAGAGATTTAAAATGAAAGAAATATCATTATATATACATATACCATTTTGTAAGCAAAAGTGTTTTTATTGTGATTTCCCATCTTATGCCTCAATAGATTATCTTAAAGAAGATTATGTTGATGCATTATGTAAAGAAATAGAGGATAAAGCAATAAAATATAAAATAAAGAGTATATTCATAGGAGGAGGAACTCCATCATATTTAGAAATGAATCAAATAGATAAACTTATGAAAAGTATAAATAAACTTAACGTATCAAAAGATATGGAATTTACAATGGAATGTAATCCTGGAACATTGAATAAGGAAAAATTAGAAACAATGCTAATAGGAGGAGTAAATAGAATTAGTATGGGGCTTCAGGCCGTACAAAATTCACTACTAAAAGATATAGGAAGAATTCATAGTTTTAATCAATTTAAAGATAATTTTAATTTAGCTAGAGAAGTAGGGTTTAAGAACATAAATGTAGATTTGATGTTTGGGTTGCCAAATCAAAAGGTAGAGGAATGGGTAGAATCATTAGAGGAAATAGCGAAGCTAAAACCAGAGCACATATCAGCCTATAGCTTAATTATAGAAGAAAATACAGCTTTTTATAATCTTTGGGAAAGAAATAAATTAATATTACCTACAGAAGATGAAGAAAGAGAAATGTATTCCATAACTAAAAAAATATTAAAAAAATATGGATATAATCAATATGAAATATCTAATTATTCAATAGAAGGATATGAATGTTATCATAATAAAATATATTGGAAATGTAATGATTATTTAGGTGTAGGTTCAGCTTCAAGTTCATTTATTGAAGGGAAAAGAATAAAGAATATAGAAAATGTAAAACTATATATTGATAAAATCAATAGTAAAGAAAGTGTTATCGAAGAAATAATAAATAATACAAAAGAAGATAATATAGAAGAATTTATATTTATGGGACTTAGAATGAATGATGGAATAAATATAAAGGATTTTGAAAAAAGATTTAATATGGACATAAATAGTATATATAAAAATATTATAGAGAAAAATATAAATAAAAAATTACTTATTATAGATAAAGGAAATTTAAGATTAACTGATAAAGGAATTGAATTATCCAATTCTGTTATGAGTGATTTTATATTATAAAACAAACTAGGTAGTAATATGAAGTATAAATTAGAAAAATGAAGAAAAAATAATATAATTTTATGAATTTCAGGTATATTATTTAATTTATACTTTAATGGAATTGACAAAAAAGTTAATAAGGAATATATTGATAATGTAGTCATTAGCACTCGACAATAATGAGTGCTAACAGATAGAGGTGATGTAATGGCTATTGATGAAAGAAAAATAAAGATACTTCAGGCTATCATTAATGACTATATCATGACAGGTGAACCAGTTGGTTCAAGAACAATAGCTAAGAAATATGATTTAGGAGTTGGATCAGCAACAATAAGAAATGAAATGGCTGATTTAGAAGAATTGGGTTATCTAGAGCAACCACATACTTCTGCAGGAAGAATACCTTCAAATAAGGGTTATAGATTATATGTAGATAAATTAATGGAAACAGGTAGATTAACTCGAGAAGAAGAACTGAAAATTAAAGAATACATTATAAATTCCGCAATGTATGAGGTTGATAAGATAGTGAAGCAAGCTTGCTCATTATTATCAGAGCTGACTAATTTAACTACTGTAGTACAGACACCTTCTGTAAGAAGTAGTTATATAAAGTCTATTCAATTACTTGCTATTGATAGTCATAATTTGGTTTCAGTAATAGTAGCAGACAGTGGGGTTATTAAAAATCACAGGATAAGAGTAAATAATATGCCAGAGCCTGAAACTATTCAAATGATAAATGGAGTCTTAAATATGAGACTAAGGAATTTAACTATTGAAGAAATAAATCTGGAGGTAATAAATAATCTTAAGCTAGAATTAAAGGGCTTTGACGAACTCTTTAATGGAATATTACCAGCTTTATATGAAACCTTAAAGGAATCTAATAACACAGAAGTATTTGTTGAAGGTACAACAAATATATTTAATTATCCTGAGTATAATAATATTGAAAAGGCTAAAGAAATTCTTTCACTAATAAGTGATAAAGATAGTTTAATAGATTTAATAGAGCCTAGTAGTGAAATAACTATTAGAATAGGTGAAGAAAATTATTTTCCAGAGGCAAAGGATTGCTCCATTATATCCGCTGAATATTCTCTAGATGGAAGACCCATTGGAAAAATTGGTTTAATTGGACCAAAGAGAATAAATTATTCAAAAGTAATAGCAATTATGGGGCAAGTAATGAAAGAGTTAAATAAAAGCTTAAGAAACCAAATTATAGAATAAAAGAGATGAGGTGTTGTTGTGGAAGATAACAAGGAAGTAATAGAAGAATTAGAAAATGATGAAACAGAAACAATTGAAACAGAAAATAATGAAGATATAAATTCTAGTACTGAGTCAGAAACAGATCAATCTTCAGAAGATATAGTTGAAGAAAATAATGAGAAGGAAAATGAACTCGATATTATGAGAAAATTAAAAGATGAAAATAAGAAATTAACTAATGAAGTAGAGGCTTTAAAAGAAAGATTACTTAGAATATCAGCTGAATATGATAACTATAGAAAAAGAACAACTAAAGAAAAAGAAGGAATTTATACAGATGCATGTACAGATGTATTAAAGGAAATGATTCCAGTATTAGACACTCTAGAAAGAGCAGTAGCTGTTGATGGAAGTGTTGAAGATTTTAAAAAGGGAATAGATATGACTATAAAAGGCTTTAAAAGTTCCTTTGAAAAATTAGGTGTTGAAGAAATTGATGCAACTGGTGAATTTGATCCAAACCTTCATCAAGCAGTTATGCATATTCAAGACGAATCTCTTGGAAATAATTTAGTTACTGAAGTATTTCAGAAGGGATATAAAAGAGGCGATAAGATAATTAGATATACAATGGTAAAAGTAGTAAATTAGCAATGATATTAACTAAACTTATAAATTTAAAAGAAGTTTTTAGGAGGAAATAAATTATGGGAAAAATAATAGGAATCGATTTAGGAACAACTAACTCTTGCGTAGCAGTTATGGAAGGTGGAGAACCAGTAGTAATAAGTAATTCAGAAGGTTCAAGAACTACTCCTTCAGTAGTTTCATTCCAAGCAAATGGAGAAAGATTAGTAGGGCAAGTAGCTAAAAGACAAGCAATTACAAACCCAGATAAAACAATAATATCAATTAAGAGACATATGGGAACAAATTATAAAGTTAATATAGATGGAAAAGATCATTCACCACAAGAAATATCAGCAATGGTACTTCAAAAAATTAAGGCTGATGCAGAAGCTTATTTAGGTGAAAGTGTAACACAAGCAGTTATTACAGTTCCTGCGTACTTTAATGATTCAGAAAGACAAGCAACTAAAGACGCTGGTAAAATAGCTGGATTAGAAGTATTAAGAATAATCAATGAACCTACAGCAGCAGCTTTAGCTTATGGTTTAGACAAAATGGATACTAACCAAAAAATATTTGTTTATGACCTAGGTGGTGGTACATTTGACGTATCTATACTAGAACTTGGTGATGGTGTATTTGAAGTTTTATCAACAAACGGAGATACTAAACTAGGTGGAGATGACTTCGACCAAAGAGTAATGGATCATATTGCAGATACATTTAAGGCAGAAAATGGCATAGATTTAAGAAATGATAAAATGGCTCTTCAAAGATTAAAAGAAGCAGCTGAAAAGGCTAAAATAGAATTATCATCATCAATGCAAACAAACATTAACTTACCATTTATAACAGCTGATGCAACAGGTCCAAAGCATATAGACATGAATTTAACTAGAGCTAAATTCAACGAAATTACACATGATTTAGTTCAAAGATCAATTGAGCCAATGAAAAAAGCTTTATCAGATGCTAACCTTTCATTAAGTGAAATCAATAAAGTAATATTAGTTGGTGGATCAACAAGAATACCAGCTGTTGTAGAAGCAGTTAAAAACTTTACTGGCAAAGAACCTTCAAAAGGAGTAAATCCAGACGAATGTGTTGCAGTTGGAGCAGCAATTCAAGCAGGTGTATTAACTGGGGAAGTTAAGGATGTATTATTACTAGATGTTACTCCATTAACATTAGGAATTGAAACATTAGGTGGAGTTGCTACACCACTTATTGAAAGAAATACTACAATTCCAGCTAAGAAGAGTCAAACATTCTCAACTGCAGCAGATGGTCAAACATCAGTTGAAATTCACGTAGTTCAAGGTGAAAGACAAATGGCAGCTGATAATAAGACATTAGGTAGATTTACATTATCAGGTATTGCACCAGCTCCAAGAGGAATTCCTCAAATTGAAGTTACATTTGATATAGATGCAAATGGATTAGTTAAAGTATCAGCAGTTGATAAAGCAACTAATAAAGAAGCTAATATAACTATTACAGCTTCAACTAACTTAAGTGAATCAGAAGTTGAAGCAGCAGTAAAAGAAGCAGAAAGATTTGCTGAAGAAGATAAGAAGAGAAAAGAAAAAATAGAAGTTAAAAATAATGCAGACCAAGTTGCTTATCAAACAACTAAAACTTTAGAAGAACTTGGTGATAAGGTAACAGCTGATGATAAAGCTAAAATCCAAGCTAAGCTTGATGAATTAAACAAAGTAAAAGATGGTGAAGATTTAGAAGCTATAAAGAAAGCTATGGATGAATTAAACCAAGAATTCTATGCAGTATCATCAAAGATATATGCTGATGCAAATGCAAATGGTGCAGCAGGTGCTGGATTTGATCCAAACAACATGGGAGGAGCAGGTACAAGTGAGGCTCCACATGATGACAATGTTGTAGATGCAGACTTTGAAGTTAAAGATGATAAATAATATCTTTAATATATAAATAATTGCAACTAATCAGTCTAATATATATAATATATAGAGGGAAGGCATAAGTCGTCTTCCCTTTTATAAAGTAAAAAATGGTGGTGAAATAGATGGCAAATAAAGACTATTATGCATCCCTTGGATTGGAAAAGGGAGCTTCTGACGAAGAAATAAAAAAGGCCTTTAGAAAGCTAGCTATAAAATATCATCCTGACAAAAATCAAGGAAATAAAGAAGCAGAAGATAAGTTTAAGGAAATAAATGAAGCTTATCAAGTGCTTTCAGATCCTGAGAAAAAGGCGAGATATGATCAGTTTGGAACAGCCGATTTTGATGGAAGTGGATTTGGTTCAGGTGGATTTGGTGGTTTTGACTTTTCTGATATGGGTGGTTTTGGAGATATATTTGACAGTTTCTTTGGTGGTGGCGGTAGTAGAAGAAGAAATGGCCCACAAAGAGGTGCAGATTTAGAGTATACAATTAATTTAACCTTTGAAGAAGCAGTATTTGGAGTGGAAAAGGAAATTTCTATAAATAGAAGTGAAACTTGTGATTCATGTAGTGGTAGTGGAGCCAAAGCAGGTACATCAGCTAAAACTTGTCCGACATGTAATGGTCAAGGGCAAGTTAGAGTACAAAGACAAACACCTTTAGGAAGTTTCGTAAGTACTTCAACATGTACTACTTGTGGTGGTAGTGGTAAAGTTATAGAAGAACCATGTACTACATGTAAAGGTAAGGGAAATGTTAGAAAAAATAGAAAAATAAATGTAAATATTCCAGCTGGAGTTGATACTGGAAATGTAATGCCTCTAAGGGGCCAAGGAGATCATGGAGCAAACAATGGTCCAGCAGGGGATCTATATGTTAGAATTAATGTGGCTCCATCTAAGAAATTTACAAGAAAAGGAAATGATATTTATATCGATACTCATATTTCTATGGGGAAAGCAACTTTAGGTACTGAAATAACAGTAGCTACTGTAGATGGAGATGTAAAATATACAATTCCAGCAGGAACCCAATCAGGAACTTTATTTAGATTAAAAGGTAAGGGAGTTCCAAAAGTAAATTCATCTGGAAGAGGAGATCAATACGTTAAAGTTATAGTTGATATTCCTAAGAGTCTAAATGAAAAGCAAAAAGATGCATTAAAGGCATTTATGGAAGCTTGTGGAGAAAATGTTGGGGAAGGAACACCTCATAAAAAAGGGCTTAAAGATTTATTTAAGTAAAAAGAATTAGCATTTTGCTAATTCTTTTTATTTTAAAGGACTATATTATTCTAATACTAATTAGAAATAAATTGCGAAGCAATTTATATAGTTCACAGCGCACAGTTCACAGTTCACAGTTTTTGGAATAAAGTAACAGGGAACAGGTTATGATATAAATTGCAAAGCAATTTATAAATGAAAGAATGAAAAAATTAAAACAACTGTGCACTGTGCCTTGTGAACTGTGAACTGAAAAATGCTTCGCATTTTATTACTATGGTGAATAATATAATAGAATGATCACTAAGAGAGAAGGCAAAATGAAATGCTTTCTCTTTTATTTTGGAGGGAAATATGAGATATACTGTTATACAT